>CALILB010000229.1 GCA_938016625.1 uncultured bacterium
TCGAGACCACCGGAATTACCGCCATTCTCGGCCTCGCCATCCTGCTGGCGGCGTTCCTCTGTGTGCTGGCCTCGCACGGCTATCTGCGGCGCGAGGAGATCTTTGGTGGCGAATACCATGCTCTGCTGCTCTGGTGCACGGTCGGTCTGCTGCTGATGACGCGGGCCATCGAGCTGCTGACCATCTTTCTGTCGCTCGAGCTCTTGTCCGTCTGTCTCTACAGCCTGGCCGGATACCACCGGCGGCTGACGGTGGCCACCGAAGGGGCGCTCAAGTACTTTCTGATGGGTGCTTTTGTCAGCGCTTTCGCGCTGCTGGGCATCGACTTTGTCTTTGGCCAGGCGGGAACGACCCGGGTGGCCGAGCTGGCCGCGCTCTTCTCCAGCGGGGCACAGATCGATCCGCTCCTGACTCTGGGAGTGCTCCTGCTGGTCGCGGCTTTTGGCTTCAAGATGAGCCTGGTGCCGTTCCATGCCTGGTCCCCCGACACCTATCAAGGGGCGCCGTCGCCGTTTGTCGCCTTTCTTTCGGTGGCGCCAAAGGTCGCCAGCGCCGTGGTTCTCATCCGTCTTCTCTCTCTGGTCCTCAACGGTCCGACCGGTGCGCGCTGGTCGGCGCTGGTGGCGCTGCTGGCGGTGTTGGCCATGGTGCTCGGCAACCTGTTGGCTCTTGTCCAACAGGACATCAAGCGGATGCTGGCCTACTCGGGAATCGCCCACATGGGCTATCTCCTGATTCCCCTGGTGGCCCTGGACGAAGCCTCCTGGTGGCCGGTGGTGGTCTATCTGCTGGCGTACACCCTCATGAACGCGGGGGCCTTTGTCGTCATCGCATTGCTCTACGCCCGCGCCGGGGAGCAACACCTCATCTCGGAGCTTTCGGGGTGGGGATACAGATTCCCACTACTGGGGATCTGCCTGACCGTCTGCATGCTGTCGCTGGGAGGAATTCCGCCGACTCTCGGATTCCTCGGCAAGTATCTCGTCTTTACACACGCCATCGAGCACGACCTGCTGTGGCTGGCCGTCGTCGGCATCGGAACGGCCCTGATCGGGGTCTTCTACTACCTGCGGGTGGTCTACACCCTCTACATGAAGGCCGAAGTCAGGGTCCCCGAGGGTCTGCTGATCGACAGCTGGGGCCGCGCCGCCGCCATCATCGCGCTCGTCGGCGTGCTGATTTTGGGAATGTGGCCCGGCCGGCTGCTGGACTGGATCGGCCGCGCCATCGCGTCATCACTTTAATCGGGTGAGGATCCGACCTTTGGACGTCTCGTCGCTGACCCTCAATCGCCTTTCCCTCTATCTGCGCTGTTTGCGCACTCTTCAAGAGGAGGGGACCGAGCGGATCTCCTCGCAACAACTGGCAGAACGGTTCGACCTCTCGGCGCCCCTGATCCGGAAGGATCTGGCTCAGTTTGGCGAGTTCGGGATCCGCGGCATTGGATACGAGGTCGACCATCTGATCGACCGTCTCCACTCGGCACTGGGTCTCGACCAGCAGCACCCGCTCCTGGTTGTCGGTATGGGGCGTCTTGGAACCGCTCTCGCCCGCTACCTGGGCTTCAATGACGCTACCTTCCGCGTGGTGGCGGTGCTCGACAACGACGCGGAGAAGGTCGGTAAAGAAGTCGGGGACCTGACCATCAGACACACCGACGAGCTGGAAGAGATCGTCCGCGAGTACGGTGTCGAGCTAGGTGTGCTCACCGTTCCCGCCGAGGCCGCTCAGCCCATGTACGACGCCCTCGTCGATGCCGGGGTCCAGGCGGTCTTGAATTTTGCGCCGGTGAGTCTCCAGCTGCGACCCGGCCTGCCCTCGAAGAGCGTGGACTTCCGTATCCACCTCGAGGAGCTGGTCTACTTCTTGCTGGCCAAAGAGGACTAGAGGCTACGACTTGTCGCCGGTCACCCGGGCCTGGCCCTCGGTCAAGAGCCTTTCGAGCGTGGGGTCGATGGTTACCGGATACGGGGGCTCGGCGATCTTTAGGCTCCGCAACGCCGTGGGCAGCTCGTCGAGCTGCTGACAGCAGTGCCTTTTGACCTCCTCGAGTGAATCGTCGATCAAGATCTTGCCGTTGCGCAAGACCGGCTGCAGCAGAGGCGCGTCGGAGCCGAAGATCTCCACCTCGGTGAGTGGTGCGACACGGTCGGCCCGCATCCTGCCTTTGGTGTAATTGCGTAGAACCTGCTTTTTGCCCGGGTAGGTCACTTTGCCGGTGCTGGTCTTGAACTTGGGGACGCTGCGTTCCTGATCTTCGACCTCCACCAACTTGTAGATGCCATCCAGAAAAGGTGCATCCGGCGAGGTCGTCAGATGCGTCCCGACCCCCATGGTATCGATGGGTGCGCCCGCAGCGACCAGCGCGGCAATACTCTCCTCGTTGAGATCACCGGAGACAAAGATCTCGACCCCGCTCCGACCCGCCTCGTCCAGCAGCTTTTTGGCATCTTTGGAGAGCTGTTCGATGTCCCCACTGTCGAGGCGAATACCGAGGAAGGGTTTGTCAAGGGCGAGCGCCCGGCGTACCCCCTCGAGCGTGTCGTAGGTATCGACCAGAAAAGTCGAGTGCTCGGGGAAGATGGAGTGATAGTGCTGGTAAGCCTCGATCTCCCGGTCGAAGACCATGATGTAGCTGTGAGCCATGGTGCCGATGGTTTCGATTCCCAGCTTCTGGCCGGCAAGGAGGTTGGAAGTGGCGTCGAAGCCGGCGACATAGGCCGCTCTGGCCGCCCATGCGGCCGCCTGTGGTCCGTGAGCTCGGCGCCCACCAAACTCCACCAGCCTCAGACCCTTGCCGGCCGCCAATCGCACACGGGCCGCTTTCGAGGCGATGGTGGTCTGAAAATTGATAATCGAGAGCAACAGCGTCTCGACCAGCTGTGCCTCCAGCAGGCTGCCGGTCACCCGTAGGACCGGCTCACCGGGGAAGAATACCGTCCCCTCGGCCATGGCCCAGACGTTGCCCGAAAAGCGGAAGCCCCGAAGCACGTCGAAGAAATCTCCTTCCAGCTCCCGAAAGCCCGGCAGGCTCTTCAGGTGCTCGATCTGGTCGTCGGTGAATCGCATCCGGACC
>CALILB010000230.1 GCA_938016625.1 uncultured bacterium
CTGCGGGGCGATGGACAAGAACCGGTGCGGCCGATTCCGGGCCCCCGGCAGCGCCGTGCCCTCGACATCGTGCTCGAGACCCTGTCACCGGAGGAGTTGGATATCGCCGAAAAGACCCTCGAGTTGCTCTTGCCCCGGCCATTTGGCTATGGACCCAACCGCGAGATGTTTGGCAACCGCACGGCACCCGCCTTCGACGGCCTGGGTGCGGCGGCGACCGCGGCCAACATGACCATCCAGGGTCTGCTCCAACCCGAGAGGGCGGCACGGCTTGTCGATCTCCACCGACGCGATGCCACCCTGCCGGGCTTTGCCGAAGTGCTGGGGGCCCTCACTGCCAAGGTCTTTGGCCCGGCCGCCGAGACCGGGCGGCTGGTGGAGATCCAGCGTGTCGTCGGTGATGTTCTGGTCGAAGGGCTTGTCACGTTGGCGGCCGACGAATCGGCGCCACCGGAAGTGCGGTCGCGTGCCGAGGCCGAGCTGGCAGCCATCGCTTCGCTGCTCACACAGCGTCCCGCGGTACCAGCCGCCGCACAGAGTCACCAGCAGTACCTGGCAAGAACGATCGGGAGATTCCTAGACCGGACCGAGAAGGATGGGAGGGGCGGCGTGGCCGCGCTGCCACTGCCTCCTGGATCACCCATCGGCCAGGGGTCTGGTCTCGACGACAGACTCGGATGCTCCTGGGCGGCGCCATGACGACGTTCTCCCGATTCCTAGAAAGGCGAATGTGAGATGAGCAAGGAAGGTCTGAGCCGACAAGCCTACGAGCCCGTCCCCGAGGGGCAGAGCTACGAGCCTTTTGTTCCGGCAAACCAGAGCCCAGCCGAGTTCACCTTGAAGGCGATTCTGGCCGGCATTCTGTTTGGCATCATCTTCGGTGCCGCCAATGCCTACCTCGGACTGCGGGTCGGTCTGACCATCTCCACCTCGATTCCGGTGGCGGTGATCACGGTGGCCGTCTTCAAGCTCCTACAGAAGACCGGGGTGACGAGCTCGCTGCTCGAAGCCAACATGTCCCAGACAATCGGCTCGGCCTCGAGCTCGGTGGCGAGTGGGGTGATCTTCACCCTGCCGGCTCTATTTCTCTGGAGCCTGGACCCAACGCTCCTGCAGATGACCCTGCTGGCGATGTGTGGCGGTCTTCTCGGGGTGCTGTTCATGGTTCCCCTGCGCCGTTTTCTGATCGTCAAGGAGCACGGCAAGTTGCCCTACCCCGAGGGGACCGCCTGTGCCGAGGTCCTGGTGGCCAGCGAGGTCGGTGGCGGCAAGGCGCGCAATGTCTTTCGTGGTCTCGGTGTCGGTGCGTTGATGAAGTTCCTCGTCGGTTGGGTGCACGCCTTTCCCGACGACATCCACGTCAACATCCCCTTTCTGAGGAAGGGGCAGCTCGGGATGGAGACCTCGGCGGCCCTGTTTGGGGTCGGTTACATCCTGGGTCCACGTATCGGTGCCGTGATGGTGGGTGGTGGCCTGCTGTCGTGGCTGGTCATCATCCCCCTGATCGACTGGTGGGGCACAGGCAGGCTGGATCCGCTCTACCCGGAAACGGTGCGCACCATAGCCGAAATGTCCCCATCACAGATCTGGACCCGCTATGTCCGCTACATCGGGGCCGGTGCCGTCGCCACGGGTGGTCTGATCACCCTTGTCCGCAGTATCCCGACCATGATCGAGAGCTTTCGTGTCGGCGCCCGGCAGCTCAAGTCGCGGCTGGCGGAGAAGGACACCACACCCGATATCCGCACCGATCGCGATCTTCCCTTTGCCGTCGTCGGTCTCGGGGTCCTGATCCTCGTCGGTGTCATGGCTTTTGTGCCGCAGGTATTCGACAGCCTCCAGAGCGTGCCGCAGCGGGCGATCGCGGCGGTGCTGGTGGCGATCTCGGCTTTCTTCTTTGTCACCGTGTCGTCGCGGATCGTCGGTCTGGTGGGTGTGACCTCGAACCCCACCAGCGGCATGACCATCGCCACGTTGCTGGCGACCTCGGGCATCTTTCTGCTCCTCGGCTGGACCGATGACGTCGGCAAGGCGGGAGCCCTGACCATCGGTTGTGTGGTGGCGATTGCGGCCTCGATCGCCGGTGATACCTCGCAGGATTTGAAGACCGGTTTTCTTCTGGGTGCGACACCCTACCGCCAACAGACCGGTGAGCTGGTCGGGGTCCTCACCTCGGCGGTGTTTGTCTGTCTGGCGGTGATACTCCTCGATCAGACCTACGGTTTTGGCACCGAAGAGATCCCGGCTCCGCAGGCGACCTTGATGATGCTGGTCATCGAGGGGGTGCTGCAGAGCTCACTGCCCTGGGGGCTGGTGGGTATCGGCGTCGGCATCGCCGTGGTCGCCGAGCTTTTCCGCATCCCGAGCCTACCGTTCGCGGTCGGGGTCTATCTGCCGGTCAGCACCATGGTGCCGGTCTTCTTTGGTGGTCTTCTGCGCTGGGCGGCCGAGCGAAGCGCTGGCAGCGAGGACGGGGCGGCCGCGGCCAGGGAGCGAGGTGTGCTTTTTGGCTCCGGTCTGGTGGGTGGCGAGGGACTTCTGGGTGTGCTTATCGCCGGTGTGGCCTTTGCCACCGGTCAGGCACCGGCGGGGATCGGCTACGCATGGGCCGGCGCCTTTGCGCCCTGGCTCGCGTTGGGTGTCATGATTTTGCTGGCCTGGTACTTCTGGCGGCTCGCCACCCGATCCGAGGCTTAGCGCTAGGCGGATCGCGTGCCGCACGGCAACACACTTCTGGCCGGGTTCTGTGGTCTTCTGGCAGTGACCTGCTCCTCGACGGCTCTCTCCTCGCAGCCGGCGGAGCCGCTGCAGCTCGAAGTCAAGGTCTTGGAATCGTATCGGCACGATCCCGAGGCCTATACCCAGGGTTTGATCTGGCTGAACGGTCATCTCTACGAGAGCACCGGTAACTACGGTCGATCCACCCTCCGTCGCGTCGGTCTCGAGACCGGCGAGGTTGTCCAGACCGTGTCCCTGCCGCCCGAATTCTTTGGTGAAGGCCTGGCGGCGGTCGAAGATAGTCTGATTCAGCTCTCCTGGCGCGAGCAGACGGCCTTGCTCTGGGATATCGAGAGTCTCGAGCGGACCGGTGAGCTCTCCTACCTGGGGGAGGGGTGGGGTCTCTGCTACGACGGCCGCAAGCTCTATATGAGCAACGGCAGTGACATCCTCACGGTGCGCGATCCACAGACGCTCGACGAGATCGGGCGGCTCGAGGTGACGCTGTCAGGGCGTCCCATCGCCAACCTGAACGAGCTCGAATGTGCCGAAGGGTGGATCTATGCCAACGTCTATCAGACCGAGACCCTGCTGCGGATCGACGGTGAGACGGGTGAAGTCCGGGCCACGATCGATGCGACGGGTCTTCTTTCGTCGACCGAGCGCCGGGGAGTCGATGTTCTCAACGGCATCGCGTACAACGAAGAGACCGGCAGCTTCTACCTGACGGGCAAGCTCTGGCCCAAGTTGTTCGAAGTGATATTTGTCGAGAAGTGAGCGTCAGCGCGACTTCAACCGGCAGGGGCTTCGATCTTCAGCTTGCGTGCCCACGCCACCCGAAGATTCTCCGGCAGATCGAGAGAGGCAAAGATATCTCGCACCTGGTCCTCGCTGACAAAGGTCCAGATGTCATCCCACTGGGCATAGCGGAGAAGGTGGGAGATGGCCCAGGCCCGGCGCTCCTCGTCGTCCCCATCGAGGATCGATAGGAGCTCGGCCCGTGTTACATCTTCCTCGGGAAAAAAGTAGAGGAAATCGGGCGGGTTGGCGTTACCGGAATCGCTCGTCGGTGGTGACATCCCCTCCAGTATAACCCGGCCCTTCAAGAGCGCAAGGGAGTACCACGAGAATGGGCCGACTTGACGGTGGCAGGGTGGTCGGCTACATTTCCCGAGGCCCGGGCGGGCATAACTCAGCTGGTAGAGTGCAAGCTTCCCAAGCTTGATGTCGCGGGTTCGAGTCCCGTTGCCCGCTCCAATGGATTAACAAGGAGACCTTCTGCGATGCTCAACCGAGAAGCGGACAACCCAAGTCGCCCCGGGGCCGGCTCGAACCCGGGCCGAGGCAGCTCTGGTGGCTCTACCAGCACTTATCTCGCTCCCGGAGCCAAGTTCCAGGGTGAGATATCCGGCAAGACCGAAGTGGTAATCGATGGCGAGCTCGAAGGACAGATCAAGCTCAACCAACTGGTGACAGTGGGCAGCCAGGGGCTGGTAAAAGGAGAGATCCACGCCCAGGCGGTGCGCATCAGCGGCAAGGTCATGGGTAACGTCGTGGGCCAGGACAGAGTCGAGGTGATGGCGACCGGAACCGTCGAGGGTGACATCGTGGCACCGCGGGTCACCGTTGCCGATGGCGCCTTTCTCAAGGGCAAGGTCGAAATGACGAGCACCGGCGGCGGC
>CALILB010000231.1 GCA_938016625.1 uncultured bacterium
TTAAAATTGGTCGGGACGCGGAGATTTGAACTCCGGACCCCCTGAACCCCATTCAGAAACCAGACGATTTCACCCAGTTTTCGCGAGTTTCGTTGAGATTGAGTGAGATATTTGAAGTTATTGAAAATAATATTTTTATGCCCAACATTTACGTGACCCTCGTTGCCTGACGTAGGCTCTGTTTCCCCGAGTTCTTTTTGGCCAGGGACGCAAATCGGCCGCAAATCTCGAGGCACACGAAAACGGTCGTTCTTGAGGTCTTTGGGTCTGATTGCAGTTCATCGCTCCGCGGCTACCATTTCCAAGGTGCGTGATCTTGATAGGTTCAGATCGCGGGCCCGCACTCGAGGTATATACGAGCTTCCGGAACTCAGGATCTCATTGCAATAGAGGAATTTGTGAATTCGGTGGGTGATGTTTGCGCGCGGTTTCCGCGCCCGTTGGGGGGGATTGAGACGAGGAACGCAGGTGGCGGGATTCACGACCGGAGGTGCCCGATCATCCGTGGCCTCGCGGATCGTGACCGAGGTGCGCGGGCCCGCTCATTCCTCAGCTCCGTTGGCACGATCCCCGCTCCCGCACGCGGGCTCGTACAGGTCTCCGGGCAGGCCCATCGTGCGGCGGTCTTTGCCGACCGCGCGGTGGACCCGGCACAGCCAGCGCCGCGCCCAGATGAACTCCATGCCGAGAATGACCAGTCCGGCCGGCACGACCAGGAATGCAGGACCGGGAAGCACGACCATGGCCAGGCCAACAACCAGCACTGTGGAGCCGACAACCAGGATGACGATTCGGCGTCCCTGGCGCAGCCCGATCTCGGCAAGGTGGTGGAGTTCGTCCGCCAATGGCGAGGCGAGAGCAGCGGTGTCGCGGTGGGCGGCGAGGACCGAAGCCGCAACCCCCACTCCGAGGATCCCGGCGATGATCGCCAGCGAGACCGGCGTCGGGATCGGAAAGTGGTGGGACAGGAGCATCTTCACTCCGATGTAGGCGAGCAGGGCGGATCTTGGCTGCAATCGCCAGTAGGGTTGCGACCTCATCTTCGATCGTCGCGAAAGAGGCTCGAGGGGGCTGATGTGGGTCGGACTCTGAGTTGCAGGGCGCTTCTGACGTCATCGTTGGATCGGAGCCTTGGCTCTCCGATGACGCTGGACGGGTGCTCTCAGTAGACACTGGCATCGTTGGCTCCGCTTCATGCTTCCTTTGTCGCCCCTGAAAGTGGCGCGACGAGTCCCCGAAGACGCAAGGGAGATGCCAGGGTCAGCTGCTCGCAGACGTTGTACAGCAAGGGCTTCCTGTGAATGACCACTTGGAGGTTCAGGCAGTCCGGAACCGGGAGTCCCGATCCGTGACGTTCTTTGTTGGCGCGGGGCTCACGCGTGGACACGGTTCTCAGCGGATTCCACTCTTTGGAAGAACGGCCGGTTCCGAATGACTCCTGTCCACCAGACAAGCAGTCGTGAGTCTGACCCCGCGATCAACCCACTCCAGGTCGCTGGGTTGGGCCGAGGGGACCGTCCGGCGAGTGGGGACACACCGCGCGTGCCGTTTTCTACTCAGGTAGATCAGTGGCGCACTTCATTCTGATCGATCGCGGAGGCGACCGTACTTTCCTGGGCTTGGCTAACTGGATTGAAAGAGAGCATTTTGCCTTTGTGGTCAGGAACTTGCAAGCCTGCAAAGAGAGGGGCAAACCCGGCCGTCCGGCAGGCGATGGCCCCTGCGCAGTCCTACTAGAGAAATGCGGCGCCCGGTGCCGAGAAGCGAATGAGAGTCGAAAGGAATCAGAGACATGAAGCTCAAACCCTTGTCCGACCGGGTGCTCGTGAAGCGAGTCGAGGCGAAGGAGGAGGCGCGCGGCGGGATCATCATCCCGGACACGGCCAAGGAGAAACCCCAGGAAGCCGAGGTGGTGGCGGTCGGCGACGGCAAGCTCGACGACCACGGCAAACGGATCGCGATGACCGTGAAGAAAGGCGACCGGGTGCTGATCGGCAAGTACTCCGGCCAGGACGTCAAGGTCGGCGACGTCGAGCACACCATCGTCCGCGAGGACGAGATCTTCGCCATCGTCGAGAAGTGACGGAGGACAACATGGCAGGCAAGATAGTCGTCTACTCCGAGGAAGCCCGCGCCAAGATCCTGGCCGGCGTCAACAAGCTCGCCAACGCAGTCAAGGTGACGCTCGGCCCCAAGGGCCGCAACGTCATACTGGAGAAGAAGTGGGGCTCCCCAACTATTACCAAGGACGGTGTCACCGTCGCCAAGGAGATCTCGCTCTCAGACGGGCTCGAGAACATGGGCGCGCAGATGGTGCGCGAGGTCGCGTCCAAGACCTCGGACGTGGCCGGCGACGGCACCACCACCGCCACCGTGCTCGCCCAGTGCATCTACCGCGAGGGCATCAAGAACGTCACTGCCGGCGCCAACCCGATGGAGCTCAAGCGTGGCATCGACCATGCGACCCGCGTTGCCGCCGACTTCATCAAGGGCCTGGCCAAGCCGGTGGAAGGGGACGCCATCGCCCACGTCGGCACCATCTCCGCCAACGCCGACAAGGAGATCGGCGACATCATCCGGCAGGCGATGGAGAAGGTCGGCAAGGACGGCGTGATCACGGTCGAGGAGGCCAAGGGCCTGGACACCACCCTCGAGGTGGTCGAGGGCATGCGCTTCGATCGCGGCTACCTCTCTCCATACTTCATCACCGACGCCGAGCGCATGGAGGTGGTCCTGGAGAGCGCCAAGATCCTGATCTTCGAGAAGAAGATCTCCAACATGAAGGACCTGCTGCCGATCCTCGAGAAGACCGCCGAGCAGGGCAAGCCGCTCCTCATCGTCGCCGAGGACGTCGACGGCGAGGCCCTCGCCACCCTGGTCGTCAACAAGCTGCGCGGCACCCT
>CALILB010000232.1 GCA_938016625.1 uncultured bacterium
CCCCCTGTCATAATTCTCGCGCGGTGTCCCATGAGTTGCTTGAAGTTGCTGTGGTTGCCGCCCGCGCAGGCGGTGCGGTACTCCAAGATTTCTTCAGGAAAAGGCCTCTCGAGCCCGAGGTCAAGACGGAGCACGACTTCGTCACCATTGCCGATCGGGCTTCTGAAGAGGCAGTTCTGGAGGAGATCCGCCGTGCCTATCCCGATCATCGAATCCTGGCCGAAGAGGGCGGCTGGAGCGGCGGCCAGGGGAGTGAGTTCTCCTGGATCGTCGATCCTCTCGACGGGACGACCAATTTTCTCCAGGGTCTGCCGACCTATGGGGTCTCGGTGGCCTGCCTCCGAGGTGAAGAGCGCGTGGCGGCCGCGATCTACGACCCCGAAGGCGGCAACATCTTCAGGGCCACCCACGGCGGTGGTGCGTACTGGAATGGCAAGAGGATGGAGGTCTCCAAGCTGCCGGACCTCACCAGTGCTTTTGTGGCAACCGGCTATCCCTATCGGGCGCGGGAGGCCGTCGAGCTCTATCTGGACACCTTTCGCGCTGTTTTTGCACGGGCGAAGGCCATCCGTCGGTGTGGTGCCGCCGCCATCGATCTGGCTTACACGGCGGCCGGTGTCTTCGATGGATTTTTCGAGTTTCGTCTCTCACCGTGGGACATTGCCGGCGGGGCCCTGCTTATCGAAGAGGCTGGGGGGCGGGTGAGCGATCTCGACGGCGGTGGCCGCTACATGGAGGGCGGCAATGTACTCGCCGGCTCGCCGCTGGTACATGAAGACCTTGTCGAAGTAGTGGGTAAACACGTGAGCGAAGCACAGCTCGACGAGTTGGTGCCGCCGCCCGGAGTACCGACAACGAGCGCGTGTTAATCTAATCTGTTGGTGTAAGGCATGCCCAAAAAGACCTCCAGAGACGAGCCGATGCTGGAGATCCAGGTCCATCCGAGCGAGATTCGCTGGGGTGTGCGCTACTTCTTCTTCAGTCGGAGAGGGGTCGTCCTGTGGGTTACGGCCATCGTCTTGCTGTTCGCCTTTGTGGTGACCAACATGTTTATCGCACCCAAGGTCTTTCGCTATGTCGCCAATCGACGCGAGTACGTGGCGCTGGTCGGTGAGAGGGTGCGACAGGGTGAGCGGCTGCACCAGCTGACCGAGGAGTTGAAGACCATCGAAGAGCGGACCGAAGAGCTCCACCTCATCATGAGCCGGGTCTTTCTGACCTATGGCCTGGAAAGTGATCAATCGATCGGCCAGGGCGGTTATCCGTTCGAGGCACCGCAGGTGAGCGAATCGATCTATTCCGCCGTGATTCACCAGGCGAGGACGGTGGAAGCGGGTATCGACGAGCAACTCGCCGTGCTCGGCACCTTTATCGGTGAGATCCAGAGCTTCGAAGAGGCCCACAGCGACCAGGTCACGACGACACCTTCGCTCTGTCCCTTGAACAGTGGCGACTTTGTCCTCACCAGCCCCTTTGGCACTCGCCGGAGCCCCTTCACCAAGAATCTCGACGAGCATCCGGGAATCGACCTGGCGGCCACGACCGGCACTCCGATTCGGGCGCCGGCGGACGGCGTGGTCGTCTTCTCCGGTAGATACCCGATCAAGCAGAGTGTCTCCTGGTGGCGGTATGGCAACCTGGTGGCGCTCAGGAACGGTGATCGCTTCATCACCCTCTATGGTCATTGCAGCGAGGTCAAAGTGCGGACCGGGCAAAAGGTCAAACAGGGTGACATCATCGCCACCGTCGGCAACACTGGGTGGAGCACCAATCCGCACCTCCATTACGAAGTGAGACGCAAGAACGAAGAGGGTCAGTTCATTCCGGTGGATCCTCGCGTCTATATTCTGGATCACCGCTGGCGGGACGAGGAGCAGCTTCTCGTCCGCGGACGGCGGGCTCCGGACCTCAAAGGCTTCGAGCCCCTGCCACGGCTGATCGGGCGCTAGCGAAGTCGATTCCGAGCCAAGGAGATTTCGATGCCGAAACGGGAGCTACAAGAGAAGACCCCCACCATGATCATCCCCGCGGGCAGCGAGATCCGGGCCGACGTCCATGGCCAGCTCAACATCCGCACGCCGGGCAACCTGGTGATCGAGAACTCCGGCAACTACGGGACCATCGAGTCGCAAAACGGATCGATCCGCATCGAATCGAGCGCCGACGTCGAGGCGGTCCATGTCCAATGTGCGGAGACCTGCTTTGTGGAAGGAAGTCTGACCGCGTGGAAGGTCGAGGCCGATGCCATCCGGCTCGAGGACAAGGCCCGCGCCAACATCGTTCTGCAGGAGACCGGCCAGCTCCAGATCGGCAGGGAAGCCCGCCTGGTGGGAAACTTCTCCTCGGAGCGGGAGCTGTTCTTGATGTTCTCCCGTTTTGCCAACCAGCTGCGCTCGCTTCCTCTGTTTGCCGAGAAGGAACGAGCGGCGACGGATCTCGAAGGCCGGCCGTTCGAGGAGGAGAACCTTCTCGAATCGCACACGGCCCCCCCGCCGATAAAGACGGTTTCGCCTGAGCCCGACGCCGAAGGGGAGGGGGATGGAGAGCTTCCCGAGACGCTCTTTTTCGCCCTCGTTCTCCTCGAGCGTGAATTCGGCCGCTCGGCCTATGGGCCGACCTCGCAGCGGGTGATCGAAGAGCTGGTAAAGCTCCTTCAGGAGCGTGATCTCGAGACGCTCGAGCTCACCTATAGAACACTCTGTGCTCGCATCGTCGATCCAGGAGGAGACGTGCAGCGGGCCTATGAGCTGATGAAGGGCCACTTCGCGTCCTCCGAATGACGCGGTTGGAGCGATTCCAGAAGGTCGCCCTGTGGGTGGCCGTCGTTTGCGGCA
>CALILB010000233.1 GCA_938016625.1 uncultured bacterium
CGGACCAGGGGAGGGGGAGCCGATGTCCTAAACAGGGAGGTCCAGGGCGGCTAACGCATCAACCGGCGTCCGCAACCTCAGTGCCCCCCGCCTCGGACGCCAGGGCGAGCCCTTTGGCAAAGGCCTCGAGCTCCCCCATTCTTTCAGCTACGTGAAGCAGGGTTCGAGGCGCGAGGTCGAGCTGATCGCGGGCGCTTCCCCCAAGAACAAAGGAGAGGTTCTTTTCGGAGAGACCGTGAAGCAAGCGCTCGAGATCAAGCGCGAGAGCCTCTGGCGCTGCGACGACGGAGACGCTGAGCCAGACCAGCTGCGGGCGGAGCGACTCCACAGCCAAGAGCAGCGAATCGATAGGGGTGTCGGGACCGAGATTGACGGCTCGCCAACCCGCAGACTCCAGGACTGCTGCGGCCGACATGGTGGCAAGAGAGTAGGGATCGCCGGCCGGGGCTCCGCCAACGGCCACCAAGGCGTCGTCGGGCGGTGAAAAGAGGCGGCGGATGTTCGCCATGCCGCGAATGGCGATCTCGGTGGCGCGGTGCTCCCAGAAGATTCCGGGTTCTTCCTTTTTCCATAGCTCGCCAAGCCACTCCATGGCCGACTGCAGTGGTCCATCCACAATCTCCGCCACACTCTGCCCCCCGAGATAGAGGGATAGCAGCAGCCCATGCGCCTCCGGCGCGGCACCGGCCCGCAGATAGTCGAAGAGCTGTTTGGCCTCATCTCCAGCCGCGGGGAGCTCGCCTTTCAATGCGGCCACCTCCCGGAATCCCAGCAGGTCGGGTCGCACCACGATGGAGCGAGACTCACGGATAAAACGGACCGCCTCGGGGGTGGCAATCCGCCGATGTCCGCCGGCGGTCTTTGTAGCCTGAATAACGCCGTCGTCCACCCACCGCTTGATGGAGGATTCGCTGACACCGATGGCCTCGGCGAGATCACGGGGTGAGAGCAGTGTCTTCATCGTCTTGCCCTTCTTGGATGATTTGGCTGACTGTGCTCAGATCACCAAAAGTTTGCCATATATTGTACCTTTTCTCAACTCTTCAAAGGCGGGAAGTGGGGGTTGACATTCTCATTCTGTGGATTAGAATGGCAAATGTTGAATGTTTTGAACGTTTAAGGAGTGACTCAACTTATGTCAACAGCAAAAACCACCGCCTCTTCGCCTCGCTTGCTGCCTTGGCCTCCGATCCCAACCTTGGCCACCCTTGCATGCGCTTCCGCCAGTTTCGATGCCGACTCCAATCGGCTTGACCAGCGTCCGCTGATTCTCGACCGGACTCCTACCGAGGTCGTGACAATCCTGACTCAAGCCTTTGAGGATCAAGAGAATTGGCAGGTGCGGGCCCTATTTCCAGAGCTGGCAGAGGTGCACCTCGTTCACCACTCCAAGCTTCTCCACTTTCCGGACGATGTGTTGGTCCAGATCCAAGAGCTTCCCAGCGGTGGCGCCGTCATTCAGGCTCAAAGCCAAAGCCGATACGGGTTCTTCGATTTCGGGCAGAATGCTCGCAATCTTCGGGAGCTGAGCGACATAGTACGCACCCGCTGTGCTGCGCAGGGCGTCGATTGTCGACCCCTCGAGGGATGAGCCCGCTCGGCAAAAGTCCCTGTCCTCCTCCCGAGCCGTCGCGAGCCATTCGCACGGCAGGAAGGGAATCTGTTTGGGACTATCCTCGGCCACCCCGAGTCGAGCCCGCCGCTCAGCTTCTCCAAGTCTGCTTCAATGGCGTGCTGGTCGCCGAGTCGAGCCGCACCTGGCGGGTGCTGGAGACCAGCCATCCACCCGTCTACTACTTTCCACCCAAGGACGTCTGGCAACCCGCTCTGCGGCCCAGCCAACGCCGCACCTTCTGCGAATACAAGGGTGTGGCCATCTACTTCGATGTTCTAGTGGGAGATCGCGTGGCCGAGGCGGCGGCCTGGTCCTACCCCGATCCGACATCGGGAAACGAGTCCATCCGCGGTTTCCTGGCTTTCTACCCGGCGAAGATGGACAGGTGTTTCGTCGATGGTGAAGAGGTCATCCCCCAGGTGGGAGACTTCTACGGCGGCTGGATCACGAACTCCACCACCGGCCCTTTCAAAGGCGTGCCGAGCCCACTGAAGGGCTCCTGAGGATCGTGCGTCCGTAGCCTCAGGAAGAAGATTTCGGATGGCTTCAACACCGGCTTCACGCTCCCTGATTGCCCTTCTTGTTTTCTTTGTTCTTTCCTTCGGCGCAGCCTTCTTCGGCGCCCAGTTTCCACCTGGCGAGTGGTACGCCCAGCTCGAGAAGCCATTCTGGAATCCACCCAACTGGATCTTCGCGCCGGTCTGGACCCTTCTTTATGCCGCCATGGCCTTCGCGGCGTGGCTGGTCTGGCGCCAAGGAACTCCCGCCCGCCGCGCTCCTCTGGCCCTCTGGGCTCTTCAGCTCGTCCTCAACGCGCTCTGGTCGTGGATCTTCTTCGGGCTCCACCAGCCCGGGCTGGCGGCGGTGGAGATCGGCTTGCTCTGGGTTGCAATCCTGACCACCATCGTCTTTTTCTGGAGGGTCCGAACCGCCGCCGGAGCCCTTCTTCTCCCTTATCTGGCCTGGGTTTCCTTTGCCGCCGTGCTCAATTTCTCGCTTTGGCTGCTCAACCGCTAGCCAGGCACTAGTGGACGGCTACCCGCTCAGCGGACTCTGATTTCGATCTGGTTTTCGCCGGCTTCGAGGGAAAAAGCCGCGGCCTTGAAGCTTGGAGGTCCGGCGATTCTGCGGGCGTTATTGGAAAACCCGTAGCTCTCGGTGGGCCATCCCGCTACCGCGCGGTCGAGCTCGCCGTCGGCGTCGGCATCATGGTAGGCCGCCACTGCGTATTGGCCGGGGACGAGCCCGCTCACTACTCGCCAGATCACGGTATCGCTCTCGATCGGCAGGCGGGCCGTGGCCACCGGGTCGCGCCGAGCCCCAAAAGATTCGGCCGAGTCGTAGAGGGCGAGAGCCACCTCGCCGGTCCGGGTGTCGAAGCCGACCACACGAACAGCCAGGCTGCCCGATCCTTCGAGTCGATCGCTCGGTACCGACTCCGGCGGTGACCGGTATGCCGCTGACCCACAGCCAGCGAGGATCGCCCACAGCACAAAGACCACCAAGCGGCCAGCCTCCATGTCCCTCACCGGTCGAGATGCTCCCAGCGCTGCGCTAGCAGACGGGCCGCCACCAGCAGCACCATGGCCCAAGCAGAAAGCACGAGGATCTCGGGGGCCAGCTCGGGCAACGGCTGCTCGTACCAGAAGACCTTCTGATAACCGGTGAGCGCCCACGAGTTGAACGTGAGCCGACCGAGGTCCCGCAGCTCAGCCGGCATGAGAAAGCTCGGGAACAGGTTGCCTCCCAGAACCGCCAGAATCAGGATGACGACAACGGATACACCGTTGAGCTGGGCCCGGGTACGGCAGACCGCAGAGAGCAGCAGGCCGAGGGCGGCCGCGGCGGCCGCGGTGGGGAGGGTAATCGCCGCAAAACCCATCAGGTGGCGGGGCGTGAACAGGTCGAGACCGAAGGCCACCGCGGCCCAGACGAACATGACGCTCACCTGCGCACAGCCGAGCAGCACCAGGAAGAGCCAGCGGCCGGCGAGAAGACGGGTAAGACCAACCCGTGCTGCCAGTAGCCGCTGCAGAATGCCGTTCTCTCGCTCCTCGAGCAGGATTGAGCTGCGGCCGGCCACTGCGAACATCAAGAAGAGGACCCCGAGCCCGGCGGCGAAGAAAGCCACTGAGGGACGCTTGTCGGGAGCGCCGAGGGCATCGACCACCTCGACCCGCAACGGCTCGGGGCGATCCCATCCGTCCGCGCCTCGCGCGGGCAACGCAGCCCCCGGGCCTACCTGCAGCAGGCGTTGAGCCACCGCCACCGCGCCCGCCTGCAGCGTTCCACGGACGACGCCCACGGCCAGAGGATTCGAGCGGTCGGCTACCATCTCGACCGCTGGAGTTTGCTGCGCCGAGGCAGAGCCCCACGCCAGCCCAGCTCCGCGGGGCACGATCACGGCCACCTGGGCCTCTCCTCGCCGCACTACCTCCAGCGCCGCCGCGCGATCTCGCGGCTCGATGGCAAGCATCTCCAGTACCGGATCCTGGCTCAGGTAGTCCACCAGGCCGGTGGAAAAGGGCTCGCCGCCCTTGGCCACCACGACGGTTCGCACCGGTTTGATCGCCGCCTCGTCCATGCCCGAGAAGACACTGGCAAAGACGGAGAAAAAGAGGATCGGCAGCACGAAGGTGAGCAACAAGGCAACCCGGTCGCGCCGCAGATTGAGCAGGGTCACCCGCAGTACGGTGGTGATCATTCCCGCAACTCCCGACCGGTCAGGGCGACGAAGACCTCCGCTAACCCCGGGGGACGAACTTCCAGGCGAACGACGCGGCAGCCCGCCGAACTGATCGACGCCAAAAGCCGGGGCAGCTCACGATCAGGCTCATCGAGCGAACCGGTAATTCGGCGACCGAGCATCTCCAGCTCGGGCACTATTCCGTCAGGGGGATCGCGGTCGAGCTCGAGAGTGAGTCGAGCATGATTACCAACCCGGTCGCGAATCAGCTCCTCGAGCGTCCCGGTGGCCACCTCGCGGCCGTGATCCATGACCACCAGCCGATCGCAGAACCCTTCAATGTCGCCCAGCTCATGGGTGCTCTGGACGAGAGCCGTTCCCGCCGCCGTCAGCTCGTCCAACATATCGAAGATCCTCTCCCGCGCCTGCGGGTCGACGCCGACCGTCGGCTCGTCAAGGAGCACCACCCGGGGACGGTGAAGCACTCCGCAAGCGATGTTGAGCCGGCGCTTCATACCTCCGGAGTACCCCCCGACTCGCTCTTCGGCCCTCGCCTCGAGGCCGGTCCAGTCGAGGGCCCAGCAGACCCTCTCCTCGAGCAACGCACCCGACAAGCCGTTCATACGTCCGAAGGCGGCCAGGTTCTCTTTGGCGGTCAGACGCTGGTAGAGGGCCACCTCCTGTGGCACCAGTCCGATTTCCGCTGGGGCCGGTCCCTGGCTGGGGCGACCGGCGAGCTCGATCCGTCCTCCATCCAGCGATACCAAACCCGCCACCGCGAGCATCGCCGTCGTCTTGCCCGCCCCGTTGGGTCCGAGCAGACCAAGCCACTCGCCGGCTTCGAGATCGAGGGACAGGCCGCCCAGCGCCACTGCGTCTCCGTAGCGCTTGACGGCATCCTCGATGCGGAGGATGGGGCTTTGGGAAGGCGTCATTTTTCTCAACCTGCCTCTTGCAAGCGCCCTTTCCAGGCCACCTGCCGACCGGCTCGCTGCAGCCACCAGGCGTTCCACTGAATCGCCACTAGCAGCAGGACGCCAAAGGGGTGAAGCATCGCTCCTACAAAGGATTGGCGAAAACGCAGCGTCAGCGCCAGACGGGTTGCGAGCGCGAGCGCACCGGCCACCAGAGCCGTCACCAACCAGCCCGAGGAGGCTCCGGTGGCGGCGCCCAAACCGATCAACGCGAAAGGTAGAACGTGCCCGCCCAACAGCAGGACGCTCCATACCCAGACACCGACCGGCGAGGCCATCCCCTCGTGCGCATTCTTCGCCAGGCCACGGAAGACCTCGCGGGCGCCCTCGTACATCCGGCAGCTGGCGATGGTGGTGGCGTCGAACAGATCGGTCCGCGAGCCCGCCCGGCGAAATGCCCGCGGCAACTCCAATCCATCGGCAAATGTGGCACGCGCCGCGCTGTAGCCGCCGGACTTCTCATAGGCCGAGCGCCGAGCCACCATCAGCTGACCGCAACCGGCGGCGAAAGCGGGCGAGACAGACCGGCGCATGGCCGGCAGCGGCAGGTAGCCCAGCAGCACCAGGTACATCAATGGAATGAGCAGTCGCTCGGCTAACGTGCCGGTTTTCTGCCGCGGGAATCCGCTCACCAGTCCGGCCCCTGATCGCTGCAAGAAGTCCACTGCTCGAGCGACGCCGTCGGGTGCGAGCTCGACGTCGGCGTCGACAAAGACCATCCAGGGAGCGGTGGTACGGTCTGCGAGAGCATGGCAGGCGTTCGACTTGCCGGCCCATCCCCGGGGCAGTGGGGGAGCCTGCTCCAGTCTGATCCGGGGGTCACCTGCCGCCAGCTCGCGAACGATGGCTGCCGTCTCATCGGTGGAGTGGTCGTCCATGACCACGACCTCGGCATCGACACCGCGACTTTGACGGGCAGCTTTCACTGCGCCGGCGATGCGGGCTGCCTCGTTGCGGGCCGGAATCAAGATAGCGACCCGTGGCAAAAGCTCTTCGCCTGCTATCTCGCGAATTGAGCGGGGCGCGCGGTAGGCGACTAGGTTGACCGCCGTCAGCACGGCAGGGAGCGCCGCAAGGGCGAGAGCGAGCAAGGCGAAAGCATCCAGAATCATCGTCGATCCTCCTCGTGGGCAACATCGAGTGAGCGACCGTCGAAGAGAGACTTGAGACGGCGCCACCGGTCATAGACGCCGCCAACGCCGGCGCGCCCGAGAAATAGCGTGTAGAAACGATCGGGGTCGCGAGCGGTGGCATCGCTGGTCAGGGCGTCCATCGTCTCTTCCAGACGCGCTTCGAGAAACGAGTTCCACTCGGACACGGACCTTGGAGGCTCGGAAGCGATATCGATCGGCCGTCCAAATCGAGAAAGGGCCTCGGGCAGTCGCTCGTTCCAAAACGGGTAGTCGAGAGCGAGAGGCAGGATCGTTCCACCGGTCATCCGGCTTGCCAGGTGGGCGACTCCACGTTGCAGCGTCACCGGTCGCTGGCGTGGATCGCAAAACTCTCCCTGAGCCGTAACCCACAGACTCGCTTTGGGGTCCGCCAGAACGGCCCGACTCGTGCGCAGGAAGTCTGCAGCCCCCCGACGCGAGGCGGTGTCGACTCCGTAGACCCCCATGCGGGAGAAGAACTTGTATTTCTTCAGTGCCTCGGCCTCCATCGGCCCGAAGACACGACGTCCCGACAGGGCGAAGCGACCGATGAGCAGAAAGTGGATCGGGTCCCACCAGGAGGGGTGATTGGAATAGACCAGCAGCGGCCCGGGGGGGACGTGCGGGTGCGAGCCCTCCCGCGACAGCCGCACACCGTCAAAGGCCCGCCGAAAATAGCCCTCGAGCCAGGAGGTGAACAGGCCGACGAGAAGGGGAGAGTAGCGACCCAGGACAGCCGGGGGCTGGTCGCCGCCTCGACGGCTTACTGCTTCAACCTTGCTCACCCGGCCGCCACCTTGATCGCCGGCTCGCTCCAGGTCTGGCGAGGCGCCAGACCGTCCTGGTCGAGCGCATCGGCCGCGATCCAACCCGACATCATCACCATCGGCATCCCGGGCCCCGGGTGTGCGGCGCCGCCGGCGAGATAGAGCCCCTGTAGCTCGCGACTCCGATTGCCCGGCTTGAACGCACCCATAAAACGGCCGTGACTGGCGAGTCCGTAGATGGCGCCGTTGAGCACACGATACCGATCGTGGATGTCCTGCGGAGTCAGTAAACGCTCGGTGACGATGCGCTCTTCGATGTCCTCCATGCCACCGGTGGTGGCGAGCTTGTCGAGGATCACGCGCCGGTAGTCTCCGATCATCTGCTGCCAGTCATGGTGCTCTCGCAGATAGGGTGTGTGGACGAGAATGTAAAGAGCCTCGCCGCCCTCCGGCGCCACACCAGGCTCGGTCTGCGCCGGCGCGGCCAGGTAGCAGGTCGGATCGGGCGCCGGCTCCCCCTTCTCGTAGATCCAATCGAACTCCTCCTTCGGATCGCGGGAAAAGACGAAGTTGTGATGGAGCAGATGATCGTAAGCCCGATCGAGCCCGAGATAGAGGACCACACCGGAGCACGCCGGCTCGGGGTCGTGCCGACTCACCACTCTCTCTCCCACCGGTCCGCCGACCAGTTCGCGATACGTGCGGATCGAGTCCATGTTGGACACCACCGCCGACAGCTCGACCAGTTCGCCCTCCTCGGTCTGTAGGCCGACGACCCGATCGCCTTCGACGATGAGGCGGCGAACACCACAACCGGTGCGGAACTCCACTCCCAGCGATTCGGCCAGCGCTACCAGCGCTTCCGGAACCGCCCGGGTGCCTCCGATCGGATACCAGACCCCACCCTCCACCTGCATGTGCGCGATGCTGCACAGGACGGCCGGCGAGTTGTAGGGAGAGGAACCCACGTACTGAGCGAAGTGATCGATCATCTGTGCCACCCGACCGTCGGGGACCCGCCGCCGGATATTGCCCGCCATCGTCTGGCCCATGCGTATGGCCATGACGTCGCGCAGAGTTTCCGGACTCATGTTGGCCTTGAAATCGATCGTGTCCTTGAGATCCTCGACTGACTTCCAAAAGAAGAACCGATCGGAGACTTCGTGCAGCCGTTTGGATAGCTCCATAAAGTCCCGATAGCCGGCACCGGCATCTCTGTAAAGCGAGAAATCATCGATTTTCGAGACCATGGTCTCTATGTCTTCGGCCAGATCGAGCACGCCGCCATCTTCGAAAAAGCATCGCCACTGAGGGTCGAGCCTGACCAGATCGAGCTCGTCTTCGAGCCGCTTGCCGGCTTCGTCGAAGATCCGCCTCAGCACCCGCGGCACGGTCAAGATGGTGGGGCCCATGTCGAAGCGGAAACCGTCCGTTTCGAGCACCGCCGCCTTGCCACCCAGCCACTCGTTCTTCTCGAAGACCTGCACCCGGTAGCCACGGGCCGCCAAGGTACAAGCCGCCGACAAGCCACCCAATCCTCCACCAATCACTCCAACTGTTTCCTTCATGCCTCACTCCTTTTTCTCTTGTGTTCGACGAGCTGCTCGCTCCGACCACGCGCCAGGCCGAGCCGAGCGATGTCGCTCAGGGAGCGAAAACGCCTGGCCAGGCCGGTCCCATGGACCACCCTCGCATAGGCTGCAAAAAGCTGGTCATCGCCCGCTCGGGGCGGATCGTAGTGGGGACGAAACCTGTCCCTGCGATGGATCACTGATTTCAACACCGTCATCTCGAGCAGACCTTCTGCTCCTCGAGTGACGCCAAAACCGCTATCACCCCGACCGCCGAACGGCACACGCGGGTCGGCGGTGGGAGCGATGAGATCGTTGATGACGACCACTCCAGCTGGGATCTGATTGGCCAGATCTCTCGCCGCTGAAGTACTGCCGAAGATGGAGGCACCGAGTCGATAGGGACAATCGGCCGCCAGCTCGACGGCCTCGGCTGCGCTCCCGACCGGAATCAGACTCAGCACCGGTGCTGCGATGTCCGCGGCCAGGATGGAGCTCCCGCGTGGCGGATCGGCCAGCACCAGCGGGGCCGACGAGCCGCCAAGCGGCATTTCGCCGACGACGAGCCGCGCACCGGCGGCCAGAGCCTCGCCCACCATATCGGCAAGGCTCTTCTCGGCTCCCGGTGGCAACGGTCTGGCCGGCAGGTCCCGCAGCTCCTCGATCAGCCGCTCCTCGAGTGACCCGGCCAGATCGCGATGGACGTAGACCCGCCGCGGGGCGATGCAAGTAAAGCTGTGATTGAGAGTCAAGCCAAAGCGCAGTGCCGCGGCCACCAGCTCGACATCCGCGTCCTCGAGCACCAACACCGGATCGCTGCCAGAAAGCTCCATAATCGCCGGTGTGCCGATCTGCGCCAGACGCTCGAGCACCGCGCGACCGGTGGTCGCCGAACCGGTGAGGACGACTTTGTCCACGCCCTGGTCGATGGCGGCCGTGGCGGCGGTCTTTTCCTCACCCAGTACCTGAACCACCCCCGCGGGGAGACCTGCCACTGCAAGCTCGGTGGCCATGGCGCGTGCCGCTGCAACACCCCCCAAACCCGGCTTGAGCACGACGGCGTTCCCCGCCACCAGCGCCTGGATCATCTGTACCCCCGGTAGCAGGATCGGATAGTTGGAAGGACCGATCACCAGCACCACGCCGAGCGGCTCCCGTCGGAGCTCCACTCGGGAGCCCAGCAGCCAGAGTGGCTGCCGACGGCGACCCAGTCGCCGCGGTGCCAGCAGCTCGGCGCTTGCTTGCTCCAGAAACCGGCAGGCATCGAGAAGCGGCAGGATCTCGGCGGTCAGGGTCTCAGCGGTACTTTGCCGCTGGGGAGAGTCGACCTTTGCAGCCAGATCCAGGGCGGCCTCGGCCAAACCGTGGCGAAACTTCCGCACCACCGCGAGGCGTTGCGGGAGCGGGACCTGCGACCACGCCGGCTGTGCCTGACGCGCTGCGGAGACCGGAGGCGGGAAGGCCACCGGCGCAGACTTGGGGGCTGCGATCAGAGGTTCGACCATTCTCAGCTCGCCTCCGAGAGCTCGGCACCGAATACGGAGGGCATCACACTCTGCTCACCCGTGGATGGGGCCAGGGCCGGCTCGAGGCCAAAGTCGTTGGCCATCAGGGCCGCGGTGATACGCGCCGACTCGAAGATGACCGGCAATCCGCTGCCGGGGTGGGTGCCACCGCCGACCAGATAGACGCCATCCAGGTCCTCGAAACGGTTGTGGGGCCGCAGATGGAGCATCTGGTCCCAGGAATGCGCGAGATTGAAAGTGGCGCCTCTGTAGACGTGAAGCTGGGATTGCCAGTCACTGGGCGTCACCACCTTCTCGAACCGGATTCGACGCTCGACGTCTTCGACACCGATCTTGGCGAGCTGGCGCAGTGTGGTCTCCCTGAATCGAGATCGCTCCAGTGCCCAGTCGACATTCGGATGCTGGTGGGTCACCGGTACGAGCACGTAGAGAGAAGAGTGTCCCGCCGGTGCCATGGACGGGTCGGTGACGGCGGGGTTGCAGACATAGAACGAGGGCTCCTCACTCAGCCGATGCCGGCTCTCGATATCGGCAAGGTTGTTCTTGTAGTCCTCCGCCAGGTGGATCGTGTGGTGGTGCAGGTGGTCGCAGGTCCCCTCGAGCCCGAGATACATCATGTAGGTCGAGCACGAATAGCGCTTGCGGGCGATCTTGCGATCCGTCCACCGCTTCCTCAGACCGTCCGGCACCAGGTTGGTCATGGCGTGGGCGAAATCGGCGTTGATGGTGAGGGCGTCGCAGCGATATTCCGCCTCCGGTGTGCGCACCGCTACCGGGCGTTGCCCGGCAAAGACGATCTCCTCGACCGGCTCCGACAAGCGGATATCGACACCCAGCTCGCGGGCCACCCTGGCCATCGCTTCCATCACCGTCCAGCAGCCACCGCGGGGATGGAAGACACCATACTCGTATTCCAGAAAAGACAGGATCGTAAACAGACTCGGACACTTGAACGGCGACATCCCGAGGTATTTGCTCTGGAAGGTGAAGGCCAGCCGAACCCGGGGATCCTCGAAGAACCGCCCGAGATCTGCGTCAACGCTCGACCAGGGGCGGATGAGCGGCAACAGCTCCATCAGCGGCAGTCGCATCACATCTCGGAGGCTCGAGAAGGACTGTTCGAGCACCGGCTTGAAGGCCTTGAGCTTGGCCCGGTTGTCGGTCATGTAGTCGTCGAGACGGCTCGCGTCCCGATGTGAGAGGCGGGCAATCTCCGCCTTCATCCGCTGGATGTCGGGGGTGACTTTGATCTCTCCACCCTCCCCAAAGACGAGTCGATAGTGGGGATCGAGCTTCAAGAGCTCGACCTCTCGGTCGAGCGACCGACCACAGGCGCTGAAGATGGCTTCCAGGACTTCCGGATAGAGGAAGAACGTCGGCCCCATGTCGAAGACGAATCCATCCTGTTCGATCATCGAAGTGCGGCCGCCGACGCGATCCCGGCGCTCCAGAACCGTGACCTCGAAACCAGCTCGGGCGAGCAGCATTGCGGAGGCGAGACCTCCCGGGCCAGCACCTATGATGACTATCTTGCGGTCTTTGTTTTTCTGCTTCGAAATGTTGTTCATCGTTCTCTCCGTTGCCGGCCGCGAAGACCGAAGCTACCTGCTAAATTCCGGACCTTTCTCTTGGATTCTTTCTTGACTCGTTCACCGTTTCTCGGTCGCTTTGGAAAGCTGCCTGCTCGGACCGAACCGAGTTCGCTACGAGCCCCTTGGCGAAAGCCTCGAGCTCCCTCATTGATTCCCCTATGTGAAGTCCAGGTCGGGGAAGAAGATCCATCCTCTCGACGGCCCTGCCGCCCAGCACCAGACGCACCCCTCGTTCGCTCAGCTGCCGCGCAAGGCGGTCAATCTGCTGCTCCATGTCCTTACCGTCGCCGATTACCGAGAGGCTCAGCCATACCAAGCTCGGCCGCAGAGTTTCTACAGCTCGCATCAGGGAATCGAGGGGAATGTCGGCACCCAGGTTCTCGGCTCGCAGTCCGGTCGATTCCAGCACTGCGGCTGACGACATGGACGGGAGGATGTATGGATCGCCGGTCGGGGCTCCACCGAGAGCAATCACGGCGTCGGCGGCAGGAGAGAACAGGGTACGAAGGACGGCGACCGCGCGGATGGCGATCTCGGTAGCCCGATGCTCCCAGAAGATCCCCGACTCCTCCTTTGTCCACAGCTCACCGGCTTTCTCCAGCGCGGTCTGAAAGGGGCCGTCGATGATCTCGGCCACACTCTGGCCACCAAGGTAGAGGGACAGAATCAAACCGTTTACCTCCGGCGCGCGCCCTTCTTTGAGATACACAAAGAGTCGATCGGCGTCATCGCCGCCGGCGGTGATGTCCTTTTCGACTGCCGCCAGCTCTTGCAGCCCCAGAACATCGGGACGGACGAGAATCGAGCGACTCTCGCGGACGAAGCGAATCGCCTCGGAGCCGGCGATCCGCCGATGACCGCCGGCGGTCTTGGTGGCACCAATAAGACCGTCATCGATCCATCGTTTGATCGAGGATTCACTGACGCCGATGGCATGGGCTAGTTCTCGGGGTGAAAGCAGTGGTTTCATATGTCGTGCACGTCTTGCATGAATTGCGTGTTTTTTCAGCCAGGAAGCATCCTGGCATAAAATTGAATTCAATGCAAGAGAAATTTTCAGCCCATGCTTCTTGACAAATTGATTCCCCCCCGATATTATTGGATGAATTGGATGATTTGAGCGATAACGAGAGGCAGCTATGGCAACTAGATTCCACCTGACCACCCCTCTTCCAGCCGATCGGAGATCGGCCTACATCTGGCATGCCCGGCCCGGCGCCTTTGAGCGTCTTGTGCCCCCTTGGCAGTCGATCCGTGTCCTGGAGCGATCCGGCCAGGGGGTCGAAGAGGGAGTGCAGATCACTCTGCGGCTCGACAGAGGACCCTTCCACGTGGATTGGCAGGCCCAGCATGGACCGGCCGAGCCGGGGCGGCGATTCGAGGACTTTCAGGTCAGCGGTCCCTTCAAGTCCTGGCACCATGTCCACGAGTTCTTGCCCGGTGGCGGCCCCGACGAGGCCTCATGTGTGCTGAGCGACACCATCGATTACGAGTTGCACGGTGGGAGTGCCGGCGATCTGCTGGCGGGGTCAATCGTCGAGAAGGATCTGGAGAGGGTTTTCTCCTATCGCCATCGCACCACTCGAGGGGATCTGGAGTTCCATGGCAGGTTTCGGGATCGCCCTCGCTTGCGCGTTGCTATCAGCGGCTCCTCAGGGCTGCTCGGGACTGCCTTGCGGGCGTTTCTGAGCACCGGTGGTCACGAAGTTCTCCGCCTGGTCCGCAGCGGCGACGAGGAGCTTCCCGAGGACGCGGCCCGCTGGGACCCTGCCGCCGGTGTGATCGATCTCGAGCGGGTCGAGGGTCTGGACGCGGTCATCCACCTCGCGGGTGAAAACATCGCCGAGGGCCGCTGGTCGCCTCGCCGAAAGAGAGCCATCGCCGAAAGCCGAATCCAGGGAACCGAGCATCTGGTGGCCTCCCTGGCCCGACTGACCGCGCCACCGAAGACCATTCTCAGCGCCTCGGCCGTCGGCTTCTACGGCCATCGCGGCGCGGCCGAGCTGGAT
>CALILB010000234.1 GCA_938016625.1 uncultured bacterium
AGCTCGTCCATGTCCACGTAGAGATTCTGCCAGCGCTCGTAACTGGCCAGCTCGTAGGTCTTGCTCGTCAGCCAGATCGATTTGGGGTTGGTCGGACAGGCCTCCTCGCAGAGACCGCAGAACATGCAACGCTGGACGTCGATGTCGAACCGGTCCAGCAGTTTCTCTTTCTTCTCCGTCTCCGGGTTTACCTCTTGATGCCAATCGATGTAGATGATGTCGATCGGACAATCGCGCGCACAAAGCGTGCACTTGATGCAGCGATCCTCGTCGAGGCGGAACATCCCCCGGAAACGGTGTGCCGGCTCCATCCGCACCTCCGGATACTGGACCGTTACCTTCTTCTTCCAGATATGACGAAAGGTGATCCCCAGACCCGCAAACAGGTCCAAGAGCATGATCTTGTCCAAGAATTGTTTGACCTTCGCCATAACCCTAGAGGACCTTTACCAGACCGGTGAGCATGATCGTCGCCAGGGCCATGGGAAGCAGCCACTTCCAACCCAGCGCCATGAGCTGGTCGAACCGGTAGCGGGGAAAGGTCCCCCGAAACCAGATATAGACAAACAGAAAAGCGATCAGCTTGAGAAAGAACCAGAAGAATCCCGCCAATCCCGCCGGCAGGAACGAGAGCGAAAGAAAACCGGCCCATGACTGGTTGGCAAAGGGCGGCAGCCAACCACCGAGAAACAGCGTCACCGCCACCGCCGAGATCACGATCATGTTGGCGTACTCGCCCAGAAAGAAGAGGGCAAACCGCATACCGCTGTACTCGGTGTGAAATCCCGCCACCAGCTCGGACTCGGCTTCGGGCAGATCGAATGGATTGCGATTCGACTCCGCCACACCGGCGACAAAGTAGACAAAGAATGCGGCCAAGCCGAGACCCCAGTAATTGAACACGTACCAGACGTGCTGGTCGTGCTGGGCCTGGACGATGCCGTTGAGCGACATGGTGCCGGCCATCAGCAACGGCACCACCAGCGACAGACCCTGCGGCACTTCGTACGAGATCATCTGCGCCGCCGAGCGCAGACCGCCGAGTAGGGAAAATTTGTTGTTCGAGCCCCACCCTCCCAGAATGAGACCGTAGACACCGATCGTCGCCATCGCCAGCACAAACAACAGCGCCACGTTGACGTCGGCGATGTGCCAGCCCATGCCGCCGGTCACGTCGGACGGTGGGCCAAAGGGGATGACCGCCAGGATGACGAGGGCCGGTCCGACCACCAGACAGGGACCCAGCACAAAGGCCCACTTGATCGCCCGCTGCGGCACGATGTCCTCCTTGACGAGGAGCTTGGCCACATCGGCGATCGGTTGGAACAGCCCCCAGGGACCGACCCTGTTGGGGCCGACCCGAGCCTGAATAAAGCCGAGGATCTTCCTTTCCGCGAGGGTCAGGTAGGCGATCGTCGTCAGCACGACGACGAGCGCCGCCGCGATCTTGAGCAGAGGAGAGACGGCGAAGTAGAAGATGGTGGCACCGACCACGTCTTCGATCGCTTCGAGAAACCTGGGCATCAGCGGTCGATCTCCCCAAGGACGATGTCCGTGGTGCCGATTACCGCCACCAAATCCGCCACCAGCTGTCCCTTTACCATCTCGGGCAGGACCTGCAAATTTAGAAACGAGGGTGGTCTCACCCGGCAACGATAAGGGTTGGGGCTACCGTCACCCACGATGTAGAAGCCGATCTCTCCCTTGGGGCCTTCGATGCCGAAGTAGACCTCGCTCTCCTTGGGCCCCTTGAGCACCCGCGGCCGCTTGGCCATGATCGGGCCTTCGGGGAGCTTTTCGAGACACTGGGCGACGATCCGGGTCGATTGCCGCATCTCCTCCATCCGCACCAGGTACCGATCGTAGGTGTCACAGTTGTAGAAGACCGGGACGTCGAAGTCGACCTCGTCGTAGGCCTCGTAGGGGATCGCCTTGCGCAGATCCCACTGGACGCCGCTGCCTCGCAGCATGGGTCCGGTGACCCCGTAGGCCATGGCCACTTCCGGTGGCAGCATGCCGACACCAACCGTTCTCTTTTTCCAGATCCGATTCTCAGTGAGCAGACCCTCGTAGTCGTCGATCTTCGAGGGGAAGTCGTCGATGAACTCGGCACAGCGCTCGGTCCAGCCGACGGTCAGATCGTAGGGCTGCCCGCCCGGACGCATACAGTTGAGAGTCAGCCGGGCACCACAGTACTCCTCGAACAGATCGAGGATGATCTCGCGCTCGCGAAAGGTGTAGAAGAACGGCGTCATGGCGCCGATGTCGATGGCGTGTGTAGCCAGCCAAAGCAGATGACTCGAGAGGCGCTGGAGCTCGGACAGGAGCGTGCGAATGTAGCGCGCCCGCGGTGGGACGACGATCCCCGTGAGTCGCTCGACCGCCCCCACATAGGCCAGGTTGTTGGTGGCGGCCGCCACGTAGTCCATGCGATCGGTATGGGGGACGTTCTGGAAGAAGGGGTGGAGCTCGAACAGCTTCTCGGTGCCACGATGGAGATAGCCGACGATCGGGTAGGTGTCGACGATCCGCTCACCGTCGACCCTGACCTTGAGCCGCAAGACCCCGTGGGTAGCGGGGTGCTGGGGCCCAAAGTTGAGCTCCATCTCCTCGAGACCGAAGAGGGTCTCGGGACCGGCGGACGGTGTATTGGGATCTGTCATGTTCTCAGTGGCAGCGTCGGGGTCTCGGCCGGCGGGCACCGCGCGCCGAAGGCGCGTGGTCGGGCCGGCCGCTTCAAGTTGTCTCTCCCTCTGGGGTCTCGGACTCCTCCGGTTCCTCTTCTTTTGGCAGCAGCCAGCCGGTTCCTGCGTTGGCCGCGGGGCCATCCTTCTCGTCGTAGTACTCGGGATAGATCGCCGCGCCGGTGTCGATGCCTTCTATCGGAAATTCCTTGCGCAGCGGGTGACCGTTGAAGCCCTCCCAGAGCAGGATCCGGGTCATATCCGGATGATCGGTGAAGCGCACGCCGTACATGTCGTAGATCTCACGCTCGGTCCAGTTGGCGCCCGCCCAGACCGGAATCACCGACGGCACCTCGACGCCCTCCTCCACCTCCACTTTGAGGCGAACCCGCCGGTTTGCATCGAAGTTGTAGGCGATGTAGATCACTTCGAACCCGGGGGCTTCACGCTCCGGATAGTGGGCACCACAAATGTCGACCAGCAGGTGGTAGCCGTGATCCTCCTTGACACTCTTGGAGACTTCGCGGATGGAGGCCCGGTCGACCACCAGGACCAGATCACCGGCAAAAGTCCTCGCCGAGCGGATCGCCTCACCAAAGCTCGCTCGCAAGGCTTCCACCAGCGGATCGGCCTCGGCCTCCTGCCACTCGGGCACCGCCGGGTCCTTTTCCCAAGCAGGCTTGGCCGCCTCGGCGGCTTCGCGCTCCGCTTTGGCCTTGGCCTCGGCCGCAGCCTTCTCTTCGGCCGCAGCTTTCTCTTCCGGCGTCAGATTCTCGGTGTCGCTCATGATGCGTTCTAGAGAGCCGCTGCCTGCCCTCGTTTACCGCTCTTGGTCCTCGACATCCGATCGATTTTGCGCTGAAGATGGAGCAACCCCCAGAGCAGCGCCTCGGGCCGTGGTGGGCAGCCCGGCACATAGACGTCCACCGGGATGATCCGGTCGACTCCCTGGGTCACGGCATAGGTTCGATAGGGGCCGCCGCAAGTCGCGCAGGCACCCATCGCGATCGACCAC
>CALILB010000235.1 GCA_938016625.1 uncultured bacterium
CCGGCTCAGATCGGGAAGCTCGGGGCTGACCTGGACGGAGTCCGCCGCCGCCGAGAACGGCACCACGCAACTCCAACAGAGCACCAAAGCGATCACTCTCACGAAGGCTCTCTTGGCTTTCGATTCATGCATCATGACTGGATCCCTCACCACCAAAAGTGTTGGTTGTACAGCAATTTCCGGGACGGCTGCACCACCGTCCCTCTCTGCTACGTTCGTCGGTTCAAAAAGTTCCATTTGCCGAGAGACCAAGCCCCTCCGGCTCGAGCTCTCCCGGGTAGTGACAGGCCACCTGTCGACTATCCGTCGACCCGGTCAAAGCCGGCTCCTCCTGACGACAACGATCCTTGGCGATCGGGCATCGGGGGTGAAAAGGACATCCCGGTGGGGGGCTCAGGGGGCTGGGCGGCTCACCCTCCAGCAGGATCCGATCCCGCCGCCGGGCCGGATCGGCGACCGGCACCGCCGACAGCAGGCTCACCGTGTAGGGATGCTGTGGCGCCGCGAAGATATCCCGTGTTGCCCCGAGCTCGACGATTCTCCCCAGGTACATCACACCAACGCGATCCGCGGTCTGCTCCACCACCGCGAGATCGTGAGCGATAAAGATCATGGTCAGGCCAAACCGGTTCTGCAGGTCGACCAGCAGGTTGATGATCTGGGCCCGCACCGACACGTCGAGCGCCGAGACCGGCTCGTCGGCGACAAGCAGAGACGGCTCCGGTGCCAGGGCCCTGGCGATGCCGATGCGCTGTCTCTGCCCACCCGAGAACTCGTGGGGGAAACGCCGCCCGGCGTCTTTGGTGAGGCCGACCAGAGTCAACAGCTCCTCTATCCTCTCCGCCCGCTCCGTCTCGGGAACGGTGTCGTGCACCTCGAGGGGCTCGCTCAAGATGCTCTGTATCCGCATCCGCGGGTTGAGCGAGCCATAGGGGTCCTGAAAGACGACCTGAAAGTGCCTTCGCCGCTCGCGCAGCTCGGCCGGTGACAGCGCCAACAGGTCTTCACCCTGAAAACGCACGACACCCGAGGTGGGCTCTTCGAGACGCAGCACACACCGTCCAAATGTGGTCTTGCCGCTCCCCGACTCCCCCACCAGGGCAAAACACTCCCCGGACGCGAGATCGAGGCTGACGCCATCGAGCGCTTTGACGTGACCGGTGACCCGCTGGAGGAGGCCGCGGCGCACCGGGAAGTGCTTGCGCAGGTCACGGACCTCGAGCAGAGGGGTCAAGAGGCCTCCGACCGGCTGGCGGGTGTGCCGTGTAGAAAACAGCGGGCCCGGTGTTCGGATGAAAGCGGATAGACGTCGGGATTCTCTCGCGCGCACTCATCCATGACTTCGCTGCAACGTGGATGGAAGGCGCAACCAGTGGGCAACCGAGCCATCTCCGGGACCTGACCCGGAATGGTGGCCAGCTCGCCGCGCGCACCAGGTCGGCCGAGACCCGGGGCCGCGGTCAGAAGCCCGCGGGTATAGGGATGGGCCGGCGCCGCAAAGAGGGTTTCGACCGGGGCTTCCTCGACCACCTGACCGGCGTACATGACGACCACCCGGGCGCAGGTTTCGGCGACCACCGCCAGATCGTGGGTGATCAGCAGCACCGCCAGACCCAGCTCCCGGCGGAGCCGCTCCAACAGCTCAAGGATCTGGGCCTGGATGGTGACATCGAGGGCCGTGGTCGGCTCGTCGGCGATCAGCAGATCGGGTTTGGAAGCCAGCGCTATGGCGATCATCACCCGCTGGCGCTGTCCACCGGAGAGTTGATGCGGGTAGTCCTCGAGACGTTGGCGCGCCGCCGGAATGGCAACCAGATCCAACAGCCTCACGGCCTCCAGTTCGGCCTCCCGCTTCGACACACGGTGGTGTACCCGCACGGCCTCGGTGATCTGGAAACCGACGGTGAAGACCGGGTTCAGAGCCGTCATCGGCTCCTGAAAGATCATGCCGATACGCGCCCCACGCACCGAGCGCATCCGCGCATCCGATAGCCCCAGCAGATCCTCACCGTCGAGCAGAATCCGGCCACCGGTAATCCGCCCTGGGTCCGGGACAAGCCGTAAAATGGCGTAGGCGGTCATGCTCTTGCCGGAGCCCGACTCCCCCACCAGACCGACAAACTCGCCTGCACCCACGTCGAGCGATACACCTCTGACCACCGGCACCCAGTGGTCCCCGACCGGGAACGAGACCGAGAGACTGTCGACGGCGAGCAGGGTTTCCATAAACGGGCGGGATCAGAAGCGATTGGCCAGCTCGAGCAACCAGGCCGAGGTCAGCGCCACGCCATATCCGGTTGCTCCCTTGCTTCCCTTTTGGTCGCCGGCGACATAGGCCGTGGCGGCGATGTCGAGATGGGCCCAACGCTCGGTCTTGCCGACGAACTGGGAGAGAAATGCTGCCGCGGTGTTGGCGCCTCCCCAGCGCCCGGCAACGTTGCGGAGATCGGCATGTGTGCCCTTCATCTCCTCCCGGTACTCAGGCCAAAGCGGCATTCGCCAGAGCCGCTCATTCGAGTCCTCGGCCGCATCCAGAAGCTCCGCCGCCAGAAAGTCGTCCGGAGTGTAGAGCGAAGCCGCATGGTGACCCAGGGCGACCACCGAGGCGCCGGTGAGGGTCGAGTACTCCAACAGGGTGCCCGGCTCTTCCTCCGCCGCCCAGGAGAGGGCGTCGGCCAAAATCATCCGCCCTTCGGCGTCGGTATTTAGAACCTCGACGGTCTTGCCGTTGTAGCAGCGAACGATGTCTCCGGGCCGGTAGGACAAACCGTCGGGCATGTTCTCCGCCAGCGGCAGATAGGCCCGGAATCGAAAGGGAAGATCGAGGTCGGCCGCAGCCTGGGCGATCCCCAGAACCGTGCAGGCTCCCGATTTGTCGTACTTCATCTCATCCATACCGCCGGCCGGTTTGATCGAGATGCCACCGGTGTCGAAGGTCACTCCCTTGCCGACAAAAGAGATCGTTTGGGGACCCTTTCCCCACTCGAGGCGCACCAGACGGGGTGGCGAGGCCGAGCCACCCCCGACAGCGAGAATGCCGCCCATCCCTATCCGGGCGAGCTCCTTGGGCCCCAGCACTTTGATCTTCATCGACCGGCTGCTGGCCAGCTGACGCGCTTCGTTGGCCATCCACTCAGGGTTCGCCTCATTGGGCGGTGTGTTGGCCAGGTCGCGTCCAAAGGTCACGGCAGACGCCACGGTGTCGGCGACCTTCAACATCTCTCGGTAGCTCTTGTCCTCACCCGCCGGAGGCAGAACCCGAATCGTACGCAGCTTCGATTTTGGAGTTTTGCTCTGAAAGCGATCGAAACGGTATCCCGACAGGTCGAGGTCGACAAGCAGCCGCAAGGCGGCTCTGCCTTTAACCGCCGGGTGATCCGGCAGGACTAGCAACAGGTCGCGGTAGCCCTCCTCGGTTGCCGCTTTGATAGCTCGTGCCGACCAGCTCCGCAGCTCCTTGGAGCCGAAGTCCGCGGCTCCTCCAAGGCCATAGACGGCTATTTGGGAGGACTCTTTGGTGCGCGTCTGACCGCGAGCAATCTGTTTCTCTCTACCCTTCCAGCCCGACCGCTCCACCGCTCTTGCGGCGGCGTTGGTCAGACCCGACGGCAGACGACCGGTGTCCGGGGCGCGCCCCTTGAAGCAGCCGATGATCACCAGCTCGCTCGTCAATTGCCTGGGAGTGGCGATTCTGACGGATGGTTGCTTGCCCATCTTCGGGAGATCCTTTCTATTGTCGACCGCTGGGATTGTAACAATCTCCTCAGCGAGTGACGCGGGCTCTTGGTAGGATGCGTGCCAGGTACGACGGGCAACGATCGCTATGGATCCAAAATCTCTCGCCGGGCTCTTTCGGGGATCCTACAGCTTCTTCCAGGTGGATCTCGAGGAGCTGCGGCGCATCGTTCCCGATTACCCGAAACTTCTGCCGCTGCCCCAGCGCATCTTTCTCGAACCCGAAGAAGCGACTCCTCTGGAGGGCTTCCCGGTCCTGATATCACCGGAGACCCTGGCTCTGCGGGACGCTCTGGAGGCGTTTATCGAGGCGGAGGAACAAGCCCAGATCGCCCTGTTCCGCCGCGAGCCCATTGACAAACGGCCCTACGAAGCCGCTTGGCAGCGTTACCAGTCTCTTCTCGTTCAAGCCACCGAGAACACCATCCGCTCGAGCTTTGGCCGGCACTATCCGAGCATCTTCTGGCTCTACCACTCGATCGCCGTGTCGAGGGTGTTCAAAGAAGTCCCCCGGCGGATCGTCAGAGAGAATTTGAAGATCGGTCGCGAATACGGCGATGCCATCAAGTATCGGGTCTTCGAGCGGTACCTCGACCGCATTCTCAACCTCTCTCACGACGTCAGTTTTCATGTCGCCCAAGAGGCCAAGGAGAACGAGGTCGATCTCTTTCCGGACATCCTCACGCGGATGCGAGACAACGTTCTCATTCTGACCGAGGATCACATCAGCCAGGACCTGGTCGAGCTGGACAGCTTCTTCCGCGGCTATCTTCAACTCGACGGCAAGATGTTTCGCAGCCGCTTGGCGGCCTTGCACGAATGGCACCTCAAGCAGCTGTCCGAGGACAACGATCTGCGAAGCGCCGTCGCCCACCTGATCGGCTTCCAACCCGATGGAGATCCGCGACAGTACATCAACCGTCCCGGCTATCTCCGATTTCTCTCGCAGCGCCCCTCGTACAACGCCCAGAAAATGTTCTCCCCCGAGCTGGTCCAGGTCTGGGAAGGCCTGCTGACCAAGTTGAAGGAATTCGAGATCTTGTTGGCACTTCGCCGCCACGTCATCCCCGTCCACAAGGAAGGGGAGGTCTTGGTGTGCCAGGCTCCCAATCCCCGGGGCTCGGGATTGCTGCCGCGCAAGGTGACGCTCTCCTACAGCACCCGCCCCCTCGAGTTCATGACGCCGTGGGTCGTGGATCCGCTGGTCGAACGTTTTGGCCTCATCTACGACATCACCGACTTCTCCGCCATCATCTCGATGATGAAGCGCTCCGGCCACAAGGCACAGGACAATTCCTTTCGCTCGATCTTTCGCTTCCAACGGTGGGTAAACCAGCTCGCCCGCAACAACCGTCTCAAGTTGGAGAAGTACCTCGGTGACGGGGCCCTCTACTCGGGCCGTCATCCCGAGCTCTTGCTGAGGGTGTCCATCTTGCTGCAGCGCTACTACCGGCGTGCCGTTGAGGAAGGTTTTCCCTTCGACCGTGGGATGCGGATCGCCATGAACTACGGACAGTATCGTCTGCTGCCGATCGAGACCGGTCCCATGGGTGGTGGGCAGCGGTACGAGTTCTTTGGTCACGGCATCGTCGAGCTGACCCGGCTGGTTACGGGCAAGTCGATGCACGAGATCGACGAGTTCAGAAATCTCCTTCTCACCTCAGGCTACTCGGTCGGCGAGGTCGACCGCTTCTTTGGACCGCTGTTGGGTCAGAATCTCGATCTGATCGAGAAATCCGAGGAGGAGCGCGGCTTCTACTCCTACATCAACCGCAACGGCTCGCTGGTCAATGAAGGCATCGTAGCCACGCGTGAGTTCATTCTGCAGCTGGACAAATCGGGCACGGTCGGCTTCCTGCGCCAAGCCAAGCAGGGCGCCCGCCAGTACATCGTCTTCGAGCTCGAAGAGGACGAGGAATCCCTTGTGGTCGGTTTCCGCAAACTGGGTATGGCGCGGCTCAAGGGT
>CALILB010000236.1 GCA_938016625.1 uncultured bacterium
CTCCTCGGGCTCCTGGCACTCGACGGGCACCTGCTGCTGCCAGTCCTCGGGAAACCTGACCCTGACCTTTTGCTCCTCGGAAACCGGCAGACCATTCGAGTTGAGCACTCTCATGAGCATGGTGTAGGCCGAGTCCGTGGGTATCTCCGCGGGAAAGGTCAGGGGAATGTCGTAGTAGTAGCGAGCGGGCTGAACCATCGGTGTCATCCGCGCGATCGGATCACCAGAGGTGGTCAGGGTTATGTCGTCCCTGACGGTGTACTCCTGAGTCACCGGCCGTTCTCCCCTGACCCAGAAGAAGTCGTTGCCGTCTGTGTCGGCCATGTTCTCCGCGTCGAAGACCTCGGCCTTACCGATGCTCGCCATAAACACCTCTTGGCGGCGATCGGCCAGCTTTCTCTCGCGACGCCAATCGATGCGCAGAACCATCTCCGGGGCGAAGACGACATCGCTGAGCAGGCGAATCTTCCAGCACGGTTCTTCTGCCGGCTCATCAACGGCGTCCCAGCCACTGACATTCATCATCACCTGACCACCCCGCAGCCGGGGCTGCGCGTTGCGGATAGTCTCGGCATTCCTGACCAGATCCCCGGCGCGTGGCAGGTAGTAGCCATGGACGATCCCGTTGGAGTCCCCCACCGGCCGCACCATGTCGCCCGTCTGAACCTCGAACTCATAGCCCACTTCACCATTTCCTATCCCACCGGCAAATCGCACCATCAGTGCCTGCGACAGCAGAACGTCGGTGGTGGCCGAGTAGCTCCTCACCAGACAACTGAGACAATCCTGCTCCTCGGCCAGGACCCGCTGCAGCCTCTGGAATCTCCTTACCGACTTCCTTGCCAATCGGTAGAGTGTGGCGCTCGACAGCTGTTGGGAATCGAATCTCCGGCTCTTCTTCGCCGGCCTCGTATACCCGCGAAGACCGTCGTAGTAGCGGCTCATGTGGCGGCCACCCGGTGCACCGCTGCCCGACGAGGGGGCGCTTGGTTGCCACCAGTACCGCTTTGTCTCGGTGCTCCAGGCCTCCACATACTGGGGCCCCAAGAGCAAGCCGGCCAGCTCGCGCCAGATGTCGTCTTCGGTGATCGAGCCCAGTCGCTCGATCTGCCGCGGTCCAAAACTGAGCGCCAGCCGCAAGGAGAAGCCGGCAGTCCTGTCATCATCCTCGAGCTGAAGCTCGCTCAGCACCGGGTGGTCCTCCTCGAGCCCCAGAATGAAGTCGAGGTCCGACAACCAGTCGCTGATCTCGGAAGCCCTCGCATATCTCGAGGCCAGACTGGAGTCGAACCTGACCACCAGCTTCTCGTCGTCATAGCTCGGGTCATCAGCGAGCCCCTCCCGCCATTGGATATTGGACTGTCCGGTGATGACCGAGCTCATCCTGAGCTCCCGCTTCCTGCCTACGACATTCTTGTACTCCTTGGTGCGAGCCCGGACGACCTCTCGGAGTCTGGCGTCGGCGGCTTGAATTCGCCGGGTGCTGGCGATGTGGCTCAGGCGGTAGCGATACCAGTCGAAGAATCTGATCCGCACGGATCGATTGTGGCTTTTGCCCGTACTGGTCTCCGCAACAAGAACCTCGACCTCGTCCTCGACTTCGTCGACCGAAATCAGCTTGGGCCTGACCTGCAGCTTGCCGGTCTGCATGATCAGCCGGCGGAAGGCCTCGACACCCGCCTCGGTCTTGAGGTCGAGCCGGAAGGTCTGGTCGGCGACCCGTTCGCGAAAGTCGTTACTGAGTGTCTCGAAGAAGGTATAACCGATCTTGACGATCCAAAGCCTGATCTCGGGGCGGAATTTCAGCGGGGTGACCTCGTTGCCATGGGCAAACCAGTCCCGAACTCGTACCAGCACCACACTGTCGGTCTCCCGCTGCACGGTGGTCTCTCGAAGGGCGCGGTGGAATCTCCGATAGCCGATCCGTACCCCCCATTTCTCCGCGCCGGCCGCCACCGGCACCAGCCCGGCAAACGAGGTAAAGCTGAGCACGTCGCCAACCGCCAGAGTGGAATCCTCGTCCGTGAAGAGACGGAGCTTTAGCGGTACCCCCGTCTCGGTGAAGATCATCATCGGCTCGGCGTAGTCGTCCCAGAAGATCTTCGATTGCTCCGTAGCCGCGATCTTGTTGCCCACCGCCCCGGCCGCCGCGTCCACCACCGAGGCCAACGAAGCCCAGGTCAGGTAGGCGAGCCCCCGCTGTCCCGTAATGTCGTGATCGACGGCAAACTCGGAGAGCTCGCTGCCCAAGGATCTAAAGACGGATCGCTGCTCCGGCTCTACGAACTCGGGGCTCGGGTTCATACTTCTCGCCATCGACACGGCAAAGCCGCCCTCCAGCTGCGCAGCCACATCGAGCACATCGCCGACATCCGGAAAGTACTTGTAGCCCAGCCGAAGTCGCGTTCGCGAGGCATCGATCGTCTGGAAGAGAGAGTAGTCGCTGGGCTGCACCGTCTCACCCGGTGGGATCTCGCGGTGCGATTGCACCACCCGCCGGCGGAAGTAGTTGTCCCAGTCGACTTCGAGGTTGCCGATATCGAAGCCGATCCCGAGACCCAGATCACCCAGGTCGCGAAACAGGTCGTCGTCGCGCTGGTACTCGAAGATGGCGTTCTGGAGCCGGCTCAGGATGCCGGTTTCCGCCGATCCTCTGAAATTGCCGATAACGAGCCACTGGGTGGGCTCACCCTCGACGTCCTCGGGAGATTGTTGGGCAACCGCCGGTCCGAGGTGGCCGACCATCACAACCAGGCTCAGGATCAGAGCGCGTATCCACCTCTCGCCTCGCAATCTGGAGTCTGTAAAGGTCATACTTTCAGCCGGAATAGCACCCTCCGACGCGCTGTGGTCCGAGAACCCTCCAGCTCGATTCTACCGGCCGGCCTCGATCGACCCCTAGGATCCGCTCCACTTGTCTTAGACTGTCCCAGAAGGTTGACCGACCAGCCAAAGGAGAAGACACCATGTGCCGATGGCTCGCATATTCCGGTGGCCCTCTCTATCTCGAGGACCTGATCTTCAAGCCGACCCATTCACTCATCGACCAGAGCCTCCACGCCCGAGCCGGCGAGACGACCACCAACGGCGATGGCTTCGGCATCGGCTGGTACGGCAGTCGCGAGGGGCCCGGGCTCTACAAGGACACCCAGCCGGCCTGGAACGATCGCAACCTCCAGGATCTGGCGGCACAGATCGAGTCCTCGCTCTTTCTCGCCCACATCCGCGCCGCCACCGGCACCGCCATTCAGCAGACCAACTGTCACCCCTTCCGCTTCGGCCGCTGGCTCTTTATGCACAACGGCTTGATCCGCGACTTTCATCGGATAAAGCGCGAACTGGCGCTCGGTGTCGATCCCGGGCTTTACAGCCTCATCGAGGGCACCACCGACTCGGAGATCATCTTCTATCTCGCCCTCACTTTTGGGCTGGACGACGACCCCATCGGCGCTATAGAGCGCACAGTCGCATTTATCGAGAAGGTGGCCGGCGAGAATGGGATCGAGCACCCGGTACAGATGAGTCTGGGCTTCAGCGACGGTGAACGCCTCTACGCCGTCCGCTACTCGACCCGGGGTCGATCGCGCACGCTTTTTTACAGCAAGAGCGTCGAATCTCTCCGCGAGCTCAATCCCCAGTTCGAGGAGCTCTCGTCCGATGCCCGCGCCATCGTCTCCGAGCCGCTAAACGATCTCAGCGAGTTCTGGCACACGGTGCCCGAGGGGACCGCACTGATCATCGAGCGAGGTGAGGTCGAGAAAAGGCAGCTCACCCCACACCCGGATAGCGGCTGAAGAAAGTTGGACCCGGATTCAATCAGAGAGGTCGTCCGCCAGGCTCGCGTAGAGCGCGATCGCCGACAAGCAGACCGAGACCGCGAACGGCCGGGTCACCTCGTCACCCTGGTGTTGGCCGAAGTTGCCGACCGATTGCAGGTGCTCGAGCAACAGGGCGGTCGGCTTCGACACCCGGCGGGTGAGCCGACGCACGGTGCGTCCCCCGACCCCGGTGCCGGTGGCGAGCCGCAGAAGATGGAGCTGCCGCCCGCGCTCGCCGGGTACCCGACCGTGACCGTCGTCGGGTATTCGCTGGATGCCGGCGCGCTCCCACTCCTCTAGCCAGGCAGTCGGCAGGGTCACCCCATCCTTGAGCTCGGTCTCCCAGACGAGC
>CALILB010000237.1 GCA_938016625.1 uncultured bacterium
TAGCCCCCTTTCAGGACTCGGAGAAGATAGTCGGAACCAGCTAAACCACTGGCAGCGACGGATTTTCCCCTGCCGTGAGAAAACATGTCAAGGATCCGGTTCGGTTTGACATTCCACCGCGGCGGCGATTAGATTCACTCCCTCTCGGGGCCCGAGCCCGTCCCAGGAATCAACCAAGTGAAGTTAGACCGGTACGCCCGACCCGCCGCCATTGTGGTCCTGGCCTTGGTGACCGTCTACGGCGCGATCCAGTTTCTGACCGGCGACTGGAGCACGGTCAGCGAATACTGGCGAGAGAAGGTCGGGCTCATCCCGCTGGTGCTGCTTCTCGCCACCCTCGACATCGCACTCGAGGGTGTCGGCTGGATGTGGATCTACCGACGCTTTCGCCTCCAGCTGGGTATCTTCGAAGGAGCCATGGCCTATCTCTCCAGCCGCGCCGGCATGCTGTTGCCGGCCCAGCTCGGCCGCCTCATTCGGCCCGACGCGGTCGCCCGTTTGGGGAAGGGGCCGCTCAAGGAATGCCTCAAGGCGGAAGCGGTGGCCTTTGTCCTCGACGCGGCCTCTGTGCTGGCTCTGATCGCCGGTCTGCTGGCCTGGTGGGTCCACCCCGCCGCTGCCCCGGTGGCCGCCCTGGCCGTTATCGCCGTCTTCCTGTTGCTTGGCGACTGGGTGGCGCAACGGCTTCTCGGCACCCATCTCCACCTCCCGCCGGCCTTGTGGTGGAGCTGGCAGACCCTGGCCATCGTGCTCATCCAGCTGACAGGCTGGATGGCGCACGGGCTGGCCTTCTGGGTGGTCGTCCGTGATCTGCCGGGCAACCTCAATCTTTGGGATGCCCTGCTCTTCTCCTCGGGCTCGTCGGTCCTCGGTGTCGGCACCGGGCTTCCCGGCGGCATCGGCGCCACCGAGCTGCTGCTGGGTGTCTCGCTGCGATTTGCCCAGGTGCCGTCGGATCACTGGTTTGTCGTCGTGGCCGCCTTTCGGGTGTTGACCTTCTGGATCTGGATTCCCGTCGGCTGGCTGGCGCTCACCTGGATACTGCGCACGACGAGGCGCGGAGAGGAGCAGGAGGTGGAGACCCAGTGAGCCGCTATCAGTTCTCTGTGATTCGGGAGCGACTTCGCGCGCGCGGTGGCGACGTGCTCGACTTTGCCATCGGCAGCGCCGGTGTGCCGCTGGCCGAGCCGCTGGCCGAGATAGTCCGCGGAGAACCGGAGCTGGCTCTCCGTCGATGTACACCCGACGAGGTCGAGGCGTTCGCCGTCAGTGCGGCGGAGATGCTCTTTCGTGTCTACGACGTCAGAGTCGACCCGGAGCTGGTGCTCGCGGTCCCCGGCTCACGGGTGGCCATGAGCACACTCACGGCGTGTGTTCTGAGCCCCGATGACGATGTGCTGGTCACCGAGCCCGGTTATCCGGCCTTTGCCCGGGTAGCCGCTCACCAGCATGTACGGATCTGGCGTGCCTCCCTCAACCCCAAGCGCGACTTTCTGCCGGATCTGGATCTACTGGCCAAAGCGGGTCCGATTCGCATCGCCGCGCTCAACTATCCGAACAACCCCACCGGTGTCGTGCTGTCGCGCCCCGGGATCGCCGAGCTCGCCGCGAGAGTGGGCTCCGAATCGATTCTGTTCAACGATGCCGCCTACGGCCCCCTGGTATATGAAGGCTCTCCCCCGTCGCTGCTTGGAATCGGTGCCCTCGAAGGGCTCGAGCAACCGCTGGCCGAGCTCTACTCGCTGTCGAAGCTGTTTTCACTCGGTCCCCTGGGTATCTCGTTTTTTGTCGGTACCTCGGGGCTAATCGAGGAGCTTCGGGAGTACAGTGACTTTGCGTGGGCTCCCCTGAGCTCGCTCCACCTGCAGCTGGCCCGGCACTGTGTCGCCGACGAGCTGCTGCTCGACGAGGTGAGGGGCTTCTATGGCAAGCGGATCGAGGCTCTGCGCGCCACCATCGGCGAGCTCGGATTCCAGGCCTATTCCACCCCCGCCGGCATGTACGTGCTGTGCCGTCTCCCTGCTTCGATTGCGGGCACGGCGGTGACCGGTGCACAGCAGGCGGCAGACATTCTGCTCGATCACTTTGGTCTCGCGGTAGCGGCCTTCGAGATAGCGCCCCACTCCTATCTCCGCTTCTCGTCGCTCTACCGCGAAGCGGATCTGGAGTCGTTGGCCAAGCTCGGTGAGCGGCTCGAAGTCGTCTCCTGAAGTCGATTCAGCCCCTGTGGCCACCGGTTTGGCGGGTCTGGCCGTGTGTTAGCCTTTTCCGATGAATCATGGACGGATCCGCTGGGTCGACCGCTATGTCGGCTCGATACTTTGCTTCGGGCTGACCCTGATCCGTCGCCTCGGTGACCTCTTTGGCGGCCGCCGGCGGGCGCAGCTTCCGCCCTCGAAGATTCTCTTTATCAAGCTCATCGAGCAGGGCGCGACGGTGCTGGCCTACGGCGCGATCAAGCGAGCAGTGGCCAAAGTCGGGCGGGAGAACGTCTATTTCTGTGTCTTTGCCGAGAATCGACCCATTTTCGACCTTCTCGAGCTGGTTCCGCCCGAAAATGTCATCGAGATTCGGTCCGAGGGGATGGTTGTCTTCGGCATCGACGTCTTGAAGATGCTTGTCCGCTGCCGCCGGGAGAAGATCGACACCACCATCGACATGGAGTTCATGGCCCGGGCACCGGCCATCCTCGCCTACTGCTCGGGTGCCCGGCGGCGGGTCGGTCTCCACCGCTTCACCACCGAGGGCCCCTACCGCGGCGACCTGATGACCGATCGGATTCTGCCGAATCCCTTTCTGCACACCGCCGAGCACTACTCGCTGCTGGTGCATGTCCTGGATGCTCCGCCGGGTGAGACCCCGCTGGGCAAGATGCAGGTGGCCGAAATCGAGGCGCCGGCGCCCCGTTTTATACCGACCGGCGAGGAGAGCGAGCGGATCGCAAAGGTCATCGAGGGCGAGGTTGGCGGCCAGGTCGTCGGCCCGATCGTGCTGCTCAACCCCAACGCCAGCGATCTGCTGCCGCTCAGACGCTGGCAGCCGGATCGCTTTGTCGAGCTGGGGCGACGACTTCTGGTCGAGCAGCCCGAAGTCACCGTGGCCATCACCGGTGCCCCCAGCGAGCGATCATCGGCGGAGACGATTGCCGCGGCAATCGGTGAGCGGCCCCGGGTGATCAATCTGGCCGGAAAGACTTCGCTCCGCGATCTGCTGGTCGTCTACTCGCTGGCCGATGTGCTGGTCACCAACGACAGCGGGCCCGGGCACTTCGCCTCGCTGACCGAGATCCACAACATCGTCCTATTTGGCCCGGCGAGCGTCTCGGGCTGGGGTCCGCGGGGCGGACGTCACCACGTCATCCGGGCGGATCTGGCCTGCAGCCCCTGTGTCGACAGCATGAACAACCGTCTCTCGCCCTGCAACGACAACATCTGTATGCAGGCGATCGGCGTCGACCAGGTCTACGATGAAGTCGTCAAGTGTCTGATCGAAGTGCGCAGCCGGAATGAAGCGGCCGGCCTCCGTGCCGGCCGAACAGAGCATCAGGCACCCCAGCCGACATGATCGTCGTCACCGGTGCGACCGGTTTTATCGGCAGCAACCTGGTCAGGGCGCTGGTCGAGCGGGGGCACACCGATCTGCTGATAGTGGACAATGTCGCCCCCGACACCGCACTCCGTCACCTGGCCGATCTCAGTCTTCCCAATCGCGTTGACAAGGATCGCTTCCTGGAGATGGTGAAGGGCGACGAAGATGCCCTGAAGCCGGTCGAATTCGTCTATCACCAGGGAGCCTGTACCGACACCACCGAGCGCGACCGCGAATTCATGATGGCCACCAACCTCCACTACTCGCAGGCGGTAGCCCGCTTCTGTCAGCGCCATGCGCTGCCTCTCGTCTACGCCTCCTCGGCCTCGGTCTACGGCGTCGGCACCGACGCCCGCGAGGAGCCGGAGTGCGAGGCGCCGATCAACGAGTATGCCGAGTCGAAGAAGCTCTTTGACGACTGGGTGCGCTCCGAGATTCTCCCCGGCCCCGAGGCCCCGATTGTCGGGCTCCGCTACTTCAACGTCTATGGGCCCCGAGAGAGCCACAAGGGTGCGATGTCGAGCGTCGCCTACAAGATGCACGGTCAGCTCCGCGAGCTGGGGCGGGTCAAGCTCTTCGAGGGTAGCCATGGTTTTGGCGACGGTGAGCAGCAGCGCGATTTCGTGCATGTCGACGACGTGGTGGCGGTCAATCTTTTCTTTCTGGATCACCACGGGCAGTCGGGGATCTTCAACTGCGGCACCGGTCTCGCTGCTCCCTTCAATGCGGTGGCGCAGGCGGTGATCGACCATGCCGGGCGAGGGGAAATCGAGTACATCCCGTTTCCCGACGAGCTGCGCGATCGCTATCAAGCCTGGACCCAGGCCGACCTCACCCGTCTCCGGGCCGCCGGGTACGACTCTTCCTTTGCGCCGGTCGCCGAGGGTGTTCCCCGCTACATGGCCTGGCTCGACGAGCACGAGAGCGACTGAGCGGTGGAAATCCGTCACGTCATTCTGGATCGCGACGGGGTGCTCAATCGCGAGGACGCCGCGGGTGGGTGGATCCGTGACCCACAGGAGTGGATCTGGGAGCGGGGTGCCCGCGAGGGTCTGCTGCTCCTTGCCCGCGCCGGTGTACGCGTCTCGGTGGTGACCAACCAGTCCTGTATCGGGCGCGGACTGGCCGGCGCCGACGAGATCGCGCGGGTAAACGATCACATGCGTCGCCAGACCGCAGCGTCGGGCGCCAGAATAGACGACGTGTTTGTCTGTCCCCATGCCCCGGAGGAGGGCTGTGACTGCAGAAAACCCAGACCCGGCCTGGTACGGCAGGCGATCGAGGCGAGCGGGGTGCCGGCGAGCCAAACGGTGCTGGTAGGGGACGCCGCGCGAGATCTGGAGGCGGGCCGGCTGGGAGGCGTCCAGGTCGTGCTGGTACGCACCGGCAAAGGGGCCGAGACCGAGGTGAGTGAGCAAATCGAGGCGATTCCGGTGTACGATGATCTACACTCCGCGGCTATCGACCTGCTTGGAATCGAGTAGACATCCATGGATATTCGTCAGACTTTCGAAGAGACAAATCGGGTTCTCGAGGCTTCAGCCAACCACTTGGCGGGACGTCTGGAGGAGACGGTCGAGCTGTTCCTCGGCTGTCTCGACGCCGGCGGCACAATCCTGGTCTGTGGCAACGGCGGCAGCGCCGCGGATGCCCAACACCTGGCGGCCGAGCTGGTCTGCCGGGTGCGGCGTGATCGCCAAGCCATACCCTCGGTGGCCCTCACCACCGACACTTCGACTCTGACTGCGATCGGCAACGACTTGGGTTTCGAGAGGATATTTTCCCGCCAGGTCGAAGCTCTCGCCCGCGAAGGCGATGTGCTGGTGGCCATCACCACCAGTGGCGACTCGGCCAACATCATCGAGGCGGCCAAGGCTGCGCGCGCGCGTGGCTGCCGGGTCGTGGCCTTGACTGGGCAGGGTGGTGGCAGCTTGGCCGAGCATGCCGATCTGCTCCTCGATGTGCCTTCCACCGTGGTGTCGCGCATCCAGGAGATCCACGCCGTGTGTATTCACGTCCTGGCAGAGTCGGTCGAGGATTCCGTTGCATCACGAGCCCAGACGGGTGGGCTGGAGTAGAGCCATGAGGAATGGAGAGGAGCTGAGAGCCGACCTGATCGCTTTAGTCGAGCGCTTTACCGACGCCAATATCTGGGTGGCCGGCGATGTCATGCTCGACGAGTACATCGTCGGTGACGTGGCGCGGATATCCCCGGAAGCGCCGGTACAGGTGGTCCACGTCTCCGAGAGTTTTGCCCGACTCGGCGGTGCCGCCAATGTCGCGCGCTCGATCTCGGCCCTCGGAGCACGGGTGCGGCTCCACGGTATCGTCGGCACCGACCGCGCCGGCGACGAAGTGATTCGCCGTTGTGGGGAGAATGGGATCGACGCCGCCGCCATCGGCCGGGTCGATGAGCACCAGACGATCCGCAAGACCCGGGTTCTCGGGCTTCGCCAGCAACTCCTGCGCCTGGACTGGGAACGAAACGCGCCCTGCCCCGAGTCGTTGTCCAAATCCCTGATTACCAAGCTGGAAGAGGGTCCGGCACCGACCGCCGTCATCCTGAGTGACTATGGCAAAGGGATCATGACCCAAACCGCGATTCGGGCGCTAATCGATGCCGCAGCGAAGGCCAAAGTCCCGATTCTCGTCGACCCGCAGGGGGGTGATTTCTCCCGCTACCGGGGAGCCACCATCCTCAAGCCAAATCTGGCCGAGCTGGAAGAGGCTACCGGCCGTGGCCTGCGCGGGTCGACCGAGGACGAGCTCATCGAGGTCGTCCGCGACCTGCTCGAGGCCGCCGGGGTGGAGTCACTGGTGCTGACGCTCAGCGAGCGCGGGATGATGGTCATTACCCGCGGTGAAAAGGCGGAGATCATCCCGGCCCGACCGCGCGAGGTCTACGACGTCACCGGTGCCGGCGATACGGTGATCGCGGTGCTGGCGCTGGCGCTCTCGGTCGGCGCCGGGCTTGACGATGCCGCCCGTTTAGCCAACGCTGCAGCTGGCATCGTGATTCGTGAGGTCGGTGCAGCCTCGGTCGAGAGAGATGAGCTCATTGCCGAGGTTCGCGGCCGGGCTACCTCCAAGGCGCTCACGCGTTTGGCCCTCGGCGAGCAGGTCGCCGCCTGGAAGCGCAAGGGCCAGAGAGTCGTCTTCACCAACGGCTGTTTCGACCTGCTGCACTCCGGTCACCTGTCACTATTGAGACAGGCGGCCGAGCAGGGTGACGTGCTGGTAGTTGGTATCAACAGCGATGCCTCGGTGGCACGGCTCAAGGGTCCCGAGCGGCCGCTGGTCCCCGAGCGCGAGCGGGTCGCCATGCTGGCGGCGCTCGAGTCGGTCGATGCGGTGACCGTCTTCGACGAGGACACGCCGCTGGAGCTGATCCAGCAGGTCGAGCCCGATGTCCTGGTCAAGGGCGAGGACTACAAGCTCGATGAGGTGGTCGGTCGAGAAGAGGTCGAAAGCCAGGGTGGCCGGGTGACGCTGGTGCCGCTGCTACCCGAGTACTCGACCTCGTCCCTGATCGACCGCCTGCGCAAACGCTAAGAGCTGAGCTTGGCGTAGACCCAGCCGAGGGCGGCACCTCCCGG
>CALILB010000238.1 GCA_938016625.1 uncultured bacterium
CGGCTTTCGTCTCATGGGTTTTGGCCACCGGGTGTACAAGAACTTCGATCCGCGGGCGACACTGCTCAAAGAGGCGGCCGACGAGGTGTTGGAGCAGCTGGGGGTCGACGACCCGCTGCTCGACATCGCCCGCAATCTGGAAGACATCGCTCTCAAGGACGACTACTTTGTCGAGCGCAAGCTCTACCCCAACGTCGACTTCTACAGCGGCATCATCTACCGCGCGATGGGTATCCCGACCGAGATGTTCACCGTCCTGTTTGCCCTGGGACGCTTGCCCGGTTGGATCGCCCACTGGAAAGAGATGCGTTCGGATCCCGACGGTCGAATCCATCGGCCGAGACAGGTCTACACGGGTGAGACCGAGCGCGACTTTGTTCCCTTCGACAAGCGCTGAATCCGGAAATTGGGGGACACGTACCGATTCTTTCTACTGCCCGTGAATCTCCATTCTCAGTGGCAAGAATCGGATACGTGTCCCCCAATTTCCGCAAGTGGCCGACTGATTCGCTTCAGTCGGCCTTTTTGTGTCTGGTCAGCTTGTCGTGGAGCGCCTGGCGAAAGTGGTCCAGTCGCTCGGAGACCCTTGGCCAGCGCCGGAGGAGGGCCTTGAGCGCGCGGTGAACCCGTTCGCTGGCCACCGAGAGGATGGCGGCGCCGAGAATGATGAGCAGAATTCCCTGGAGCCCGGGCAGCAGCAGCCCGGCGAATCCCAGCGCCAGCACCACCCAACCGATGCCAAGAAGCACGATCCGGACACCGATGTGAAGAGAGGGGAGGTGGGGGCGTTTGAAGGTGCGGTGGTGATCGGGTTTCTCGTCGGGCATCGCCTGGTGCAGGCTAACACGGCCCGGGGCGGGTGCCCCAGTCCGGCCGGCCTGGGAGACCTCGACCACGAACTACTAGATGTTGTGGTTGTCATTGACACCCACAACATCATTTTGTAGGGTGCTCCCACATCACGACAGCCCGATGGAGGTGCGTCCGCGCTTTTCGTCGGTGTCTCTGGTTCCCGTGGGGATCTGAAGTAGGTTGCAGAAGAGCGAGTTTGCCCCGGAGGCCGCTGAGCGGCGAGCCGGGGAAGGAGTATCGATGCAGCCTACAAAGGTCATCAAACGCACCGGTGAGATCGTCGAGTTCGACGAGGAGCGGATCCGCAACGCCATCTTGAAAGCGGTGATGGCCACCGGTAAGAAGCTCTCGGCGGCCACCGTGGATGCCATCGTCGTCGATGTCGTCGAGGACGTCGAGCGGCAGTGGCCCAAGTCCCAGCCGAGCGTCGAGAACATCCAGGACCTGGTAGAGAAGAACCTGGTGCTCGCTGGCCACTACGAGCTCGCCAAGGCCTACATCCTCTACCGGGCCCAGCGTCGCAAATCTCGCCAAGAGGCCAGGGAGCGGGCCATCGCCGAAGCCCGGCTCGGCAAACTGGCAATCGTAGCGCCGGACGGTAGCCCCGAGCTGCTCGATGTCGAGAAGCTCGGAGAGCTCTTGAGACGGATCGGTGAGGATCTGGGAGATGTCATCGATATCGATCAACTGGTGCAGGAGGTGATCGGCAGCCTGCGCGCCGGTATGACTCCCGAGGACATCGACGAGGCCCTGCTGCGGTCGACCAGCGCAGCCATCGAGCGCCACCCCGCCTATGGCTTCTTGGCCGCGCGGTTGGTGCTCGAGAACCTGTACGCAGAGGTTATTGGCCGCAGAGTGGAGCTCGGAGAGGTCGATTCGGCCTATCGGGAAGCCTTTGTCATGGGTATCCGCTATGGAGCTGAAAGCGGTCTGCTCGATCCGCGGCTGGCGGATTTCGATCTCGGGCTGCTGGCCGCCAGCTTGAGCCCGGAGCGGGATCTACTGTTCGAGTATGTGGGGATCCAGACCCTGTGTGATCGCTATCTCATCCGACGCGGCGGACGCTGCCTCGAGCTGCCGCAGATCTTTTGGATGCGGGTGGCCATGGGGCTCGCCCTGGAGGAGACCGACTCCAACGAGCGGGCGATGGACTTCTACGAGCTGATGTCGAATCTCTACTTCGTGCCCTCGACCCCGACTCTCATCTACTCGGGTACTCCATGTCCGCAATTGAGCTCGTGCTACTTGACGACCATCGATGACGATCTCGACCACATCTTCAAGTCGCTGGCCGACAACGCACAGATGGCGAAGTGGTCGGGTGGCCTGGGCAACGACTGGACCAATCTTCGAGCCACGGGCGCTCCCATCGGCAGCGGTCGCGTGGAGAGCCAGGGGGTGGTTCCCTTCCTCAAGCTGGCCAACGACGTCACCGTGGCGATCGGGCTGAGTGCCAAGCGCCGAGGGGCCACCTGCGCCTATCTCGAGACCTGGCACCTGGATATCGAAGACTTCTTGGATCTGCGCCGCCGAACGGGGGACGAGCGGCGCCGCACCCGTGACCTGAATACCGCCAACTGGATCCCCGACCTCTTTGTCAAACGGGTCCTGGCCGACGAGGAATGGACTCTCTTTTCACCCGACGATGTTCCCGACCTCCATGATCTCTTCGGGCAGGCTTTCGAGAAACGATACGTCGAATACGAGCTGATGGCGGAGTACGGCAAGATCGCTCTCTTCAAACGGATCCCGGCCAAGAGTCTCTGGCGCAAGATGCTGACCGCGCTCTTCGAGACCGGACACCCGTGGATTACCTTCAAGGATGCCTGCAACATTCGTTCTCCCCAGGACCACACCGGTGTGATTCGCAGCTCCAATTTCTGCACCGAGATCACGCTGAACACCTCCGTCGACGAGACCGCTGTCTGCAATCTGGGATCGATCGACCTCGCGCGTCATACCAGGGAGGGTGGGTTGGATGCGGAGCGGCTTGCCGCAACGGTAAAGAACGCGATCCGGATGCTCGACAACGTCGTCGACATCAACTTTTATCCGACGCCCGAGGCGCGCAACTCGAATCTGAAGCACCGGGCCATCGGTCTGGGAATCATGGGCTTTCAGGACGCTCTCTATGAGCTCGACCTGCCGTTCGAGTCGGAGGGTGCCACGGATTTTGCGGACCGGGCGATGGAGCTCGTCTCCTACCACGCGATCCTGGCTTCTTCTCGGCTGGCCAAGGAGCGGGGTCCCTATGCCTCCTACGGCGGCTCCAAGTGGGACCGTGGCCTGCTGCCGATGGACACGGTCGACCTGTTGGAAGAGGAGCGGGGGGTAGCGATCGATCTTCCCCGAACCCAGAGGTTGGACTGGACGCCGGTAAGGGATCAGATCCGCCGCCACGGCATGCGGAACTCCAACCTCATGGCGATCGCTCCTACAGCCACCATTTCGGATATCTCGGGAAGTTCTCCTGGGATCGAGCCGATCTACAAGAACATCCGGGTCACGGCCGTTGGCGGCGGGGAGATCACCGTGGTGAACCCGCATCTGGTGAAAGATCTCGAACGGCTCGGGTTGTGGACCGACGACATGCTGGAGCAGATCAGATTTTGTGATGGCAGTCTGTCGCCGATCGCCGAGATTCCACAACAGCTCGAGGAGAAGTACAAGCAGGCGTTCGAAACGGACCCGATCTGCTGTCTGCGGATGACGGCAACGCGGGGCAAGTGGATCGATCAGAGCCAGTCACACACCATCTTCGTCACCGGCGGCTCGGGACAGGTGTTGAACGA
>CALILB010000239.1 GCA_938016625.1 uncultured bacterium
TAACGATCGTGCGACTGCTTCCGAAAATACAAAATTTGGGGACACAATACGCATTTCCACACAGAGATTCGTAACGATCGTGCGACTGCTTCCGAAAATACGTATTGTGTCCCCAATTTTCCCGCGGGTAGCCTTTGGGCCCCGATTGCGATAGAAGAGACGCCCGTGAATGCTCTTACCAACCTCCGGGTCGTGCTCGAGATGATCAAGTTCGAGCACACCATTTTCGCCCTCCCCTTCGCCCTGATGGGGATGATGCTGGCGACCGCGGGATGGCCGAACTGGCGCACTGTCGGCTGGATCGTGGTGGCGATGGTCGGCGCCCGCAGCGCCGCCATGAGCTTCAATCGGCTGGCCGACCACCAGCTCGACGCCCGCAACCCCCGCACCCGAGACCGGGCACTGCCAGCCGGACAGGTCTCCGGCCGCTTTGTCGCCCTGTTTGTTGCCGCCGGCTGTGCCCTGCTGGTGCTGGCCGCCTGGCGCCTGAATCCGTTGGCATTCAAGCTCTCGCCGGTGGCCCTGCTGATCCTCCTGGGTTACTCCTACACCAAACGCTTTACCTCTTTCTCGCACTTCTTTCTCGGTCTTGCCCTGGCCGGAGCCCCGCTAGGCGGCTGGATCGCCGTGCGCGGCGACATCGCTCCGACACCGCTGATGCTGGCGGCGGCGGTGCTTCTCTGGGTGGCCGGGTTCGACGTCCTCTACGCCCTCCAGGATCTGGAATTCGACCGCCAAGAGGGCCTCCTTTCCATCCCGGTGCGCTGGGGTGAGAAAGGGGCGCTGGTGATCTCCGCCCTCCTTCACCTGGGGATGATGATGCTGCTAGCTTGGTTGCCGGTGATCTATCCGCCCGGGCTTGGTACCGCTTATTGGGTCGGTCTGGCCGGCTGCGCGGCTCTGCTCATCTACCAGCACTGGATCGTTCGACCCGGGGATCTGACACGGCTCAACGCGGCGTTCTTCCAATCGAATGGGATATTGGCGGTGTGGTTGTTTGCAGCCACGGCGGTGGCCTTGTTCACCTGAGACCCACTGTTATACTGCCCCCTCCTCCCGGTAGACTCCAAAATCGATGGACGATCCGATTCAGCCCGAACGGTTCCCTCGATCGCTCCAGGACCTCGCGGTCAAGGTGCGTGACGATATCCGTCTCGACCAGGAGGACGCTCTCCTCTGCCAGAGGACCCCGCACGTGCTCCACCTCGGCCGTCTGGCCGACACCGTGCGGCGCAACAGGCACGGCAACATCGCCTACTTCAACGTCAACCGGCACATCAATCCCACCAACATCTGCGTCTACACCTACAACTGCAAGTTCTGCAGCTTTGCGGCGCTCCCCGGTGAGGATCATGCCTGGCAGATGACCCACGAGGAAGTCTACCGGCATGCCGCCGAGCAGGGGGGCAACGAGGTCACCGAGTTCCACATCGTCGGCGGGCTCCACCCCGACCTCTCACTCGACTGGTACCTGGAGATGATGCGGGGCTTGAAGGAGCGCTTCCCCGCCGCCCATCTCAAGGCCTTTACCGCCATCGAGATCGGCTGGTTCGCCAAGCACGAGGGGCTGTCGATCGAAGAGGTGCTGAAGCGTCTAGCGGACGCCGGCCTCGGCTCGCTGCCCGGTGGCGGGGCGGAGATCTTCGACCCCGAGGTGCGGGCGGTCATCTGTGACGGCAAGCTCGACGCCGACGAGTGGCTCGAGGTCCACCGGATCGCCCACCGGCTGGGTATCCGCAGCAACTGCACGATGCTCTATGGTCATATCGAAAAGCCCGAGCACCGGGTGGACCACCTGATGAAGCTGCGCCAGCTCCAGGACGACACCGGTGGCTTCAACGCCTTTATCCCCCTCGCCTATCACCCGGAGAACAACTATCTGGGGCTCGAGTACCACACGACCGGCACCGAGGACCTGCGGCAGATCGCCACTGCCCGTCTGGTGCTCGACAACATCGATCACATCAAGGCCTACTGGATCATGCTGACGCCCAAGCTGGCGCAAATTGCCCTGGGATTTGGCGCCGACGACATCGACGGTACGGTGGTGGAAGAGACCATCTACCACATGGCCGGCGCCCAGTCGGAGCAGCACCTGAGCCGCTCGGAGCTCGAGCGGATCGTGCGCCAGGCGGGCTTTGTCCCGGTCGAGCGCGATACCCTTTATCAACCGATCGAGCGAGCGGCCGTCCCGGCCTGACAAGCGTGAAAACCGGTCAATCCCTACCCGTCCACTACCTCGCCGACGATGGTCCCATCGGCGCCGGCAAGACCACGCTGGTCGAGATGCTGGCCCGGCGCTTCGAAGGGGTGAAGATCCTCGAGGACGTCAACAACCCCTTCCTCCCCGACTTCTACCGCGATCGGCCCGGCGCCGCGTTCCAGACCGAGCTCTACTTTCTGCTCTCCCGCTTCAAGCAGCAGCAGGACATCTTCCAGCGGGAGCTCTTCGACCGTCTGCTCGTCGCCGACTACACCTTTCCCAAAAACCGGATCTTTGCCTATCTCAATCTCTCCGACGACGAGCTGATGCTGTTCGACAAGCTCTACACCCTGCTCGAGCCGCAGATCGCGGTACCCGATCTGGTTCTCTACCTGGTGGCCGATCTGCCGACCTGTATGCGCCGTATCAACACCCGCGAGCGCTCATTCGAGAAGAGCATCTCCGAGGAGTACATGTCGGAGTTGATCGATGCGTACCATCACTACTACCATTACTACAACCGGTCGCCGCTGCTGGTGGTCGACACCCGCAATCTCAACATCGTGGAGCGGCCGGAGGACTTCGAGGAGCTGGTCAAACAGCTGTCGAAGCCGATAAAGGGCAAGGAGTATTACGTCCCGCTTGGATCTCGCTGAGGCGAGACCGAGACGGAAGACTTCGGCCTCCGGGCCGACCGGTAGAACCGGACTCTGACGGGCCCGATCCCC
>CALILB010000240.1 GCA_938016625.1 uncultured bacterium
CTCTTTGTCCCCGCCGGAGTCGCTCAGGTACGGGACTTCCTGCTGACGGTGACCACCGACTTCGAGGAGATCGACTTTCCGGCCGGCACCCTGTCACCCTCGACCAAGAGTGCCCAAGCCGAGGGCTGGAAGCTGGTGTGGGGCTTCAACAACCTGGTCACCGGTCAGAATGTCGGTCTGGACCTTCCCAACCGTCTCAACCCGGGCCCGGTGTCGGCGCGGATCACTTTCTTTGCACCCGTATCGCTGCTGTTCTTCATGACCGTGTTGGTCATCCAGGGCATGCTGGGTCGCCATCGTCTCCACCCGATAAACTACTTCTTCCTTGGCACGGCGTTCTTCTCTTTTCACCTGCTCTTGGCCTACCTGGTAGATCATCTCGACATCCACCTCTCCTTTTTGATTGCGGCTGCCGTGAGCGTGGTGCTGGTGCTCAGCTATCTGCGTCTGGTCAGCGGCATGCGGCAAGCTCTCCCCCAGGTCGGTCTGGCCCAGATCGTCTTTCTGGTGCTCTTTAGCTACGCTTTCTTCTTCGAGGGGTACACCGGGCTGACGGTGACCATCGGCTCGATCCTGACGCTGTTTGTCCTCATGCAGGCAACCGGGCGAGTGGAGTGGGAGGAGCTGTTCGCCCAGATGCGATCGGTCGGCGGAGAAGGATCACCTCAAGGCAAGCCCGCCTGAATCCAGACAGCGAGCCGATCGGCGAGTCGCTCCGTATAGAGAGGGACTGGAGATGCTCAAGGTAGTGCGAGGTTTCATAAAGGGCCTGGCCACTTTGCGCAAGCCCTGGTGGGCGTGGATCGCCCTGCTCGGAGTCGTCAACATGTCGGCGGTCTTTTTTCTCGACACCCTCGAGGGCAAGCTGGTCCTCGGGGCGATCATCGCCGGCGCTGTTTTTCAGTTGTCGATCTTTGCTTGGAAGGGCTATGTTCGCCTGCTGGGGATAGGTCACATACTGTGGCTGCCGCTCGTTTTCTGGCTGGGGAGCCGCATCGGTGAGATCGGCACCGACACCGCCTTTGGCAAGTGGGTGCTGGCCGTCATTGTCATCGACGGTGTCTCCCTGGTCATCGATGTCGTCGATGTCGGGCGTTACCTGGCCGGGGAGCGCACCCCGGCGGTCACTCTCGACGAGGTTTAGCCTGCATTATTCACCATCCGCCCGGCATAATGCCGCGATCGACCCCCATCTCGGGCCGTACTCGGACTTCGCATCCTCGACATACTTACAAGTATGCCTCCGGTGCTCAGCCCTACGTGCGGCCCGATCTGGCGGCCGCTTGCGACATTCTGCTCGCGCGGTCATGAATAGTGCAGGCTAGCCCGAATCAAAGCGCAATCGGTGCGGCGAGGAGCTCGTCCGGGATGTCGAAGGCCTCGACCAGCGGTAGCGCCTGTGGCCGCACCTCCCGACAGAGCCGGTTGACCAGCTTGCGGATCGCCTTGGCCTTGCCCGCCTCCAGATACCCGTGCTCGAGAAACCAGCCCCGATCGGCCTCGATCAGGTGGAGGGCGTAGAGGTCGCAGAGAGTCCCCAGAGTTTGGGCGAGCTCCTCATCGGTGGTGCCCGCGACGACCTCGGAGAAGCGCTCCAGAACAACCCGCTCGTTGTGGGCCCGGGCCAGCTCCACCGCGTGGTCCTGCACTTCGATGAGCGCGTGGAAGGGGTCCAGACCCGCATCGATCCTTTTTTTGAGCCGTCGAGCCAGGGTCCCCAGGAGATGCTCCTCGCGCCAGCCGAGGGCACCGAGCTGGAACTCCCGGTCGCGCAGGTGATCCTCATCGGTCATCCGGGTGACGATCGGGTTTAGCTCGGCCACGGCGGTGGCGGCCTGACCGGCCAGAAAGCGCACCAGGCCAAGCAGCTTCATCTCGCCAAACTGGCGTCGATAGCCGGTGAGCAGACCCTTGGCCACCAGCTGCATCAACACCGTGTTGTCGCCCTCGAAGGTGGTGAAGACGTCGCTGTCGGCCTTGAGCGCGGCGAAGCGGTTGGCGGCTAGATACCCCTGGCCGCCACACGCCTCGCGACAGGCCTGGATGGTGTCGGTGGCGTGCCAGGTGGCATAGGCCTTGAGACCGGCCGCCATCGCCTCGACCTGCCGCCGGTCTTCGTCGGTCGACGCTGCGTAGTCGGCGACCAGTTGGTGGAGAGCGAAGTTGAGGGCGTAGGTGGTGGCGAGGCGGGGAAGCAGCCGCTGCTGGTGGGTGAGGTAGTCCAGGAGTACCGTCTCGGCTTCGCCACCCGGGCCAAACTGACGCCGGCGAGCACCATAGCGCACGGCGATCGCCAGCGCCGATTTGCTGGCGCTCAAACCCGCCAGGGCGACACTCACCCGACCACCCACCAGGGTTCCCAGCATAGTGAAGAACCTCCGGGAGGGACTGGCGATGGGGCTCGAGTAGGTGCCGTCGGCGGCGACCTGGGCAAAGCGATCGAGCAGGTTCTCCCTCGGAATCCTCACCTGATCGAACCCGATTCGACCATTGTCGACACCGTTGAGACCGAGTTTGTCGCCACAGTCCTCGATGTGGACACCGGAGCAGAGGCTGCCGTCCTCCTCGCGGATCGGCACCAGAAAAGCGTGGACCCCGTGGCTGTGGTCGTGGATGACGAGTTGCGCGAAGACGGTGGCCAGACGACCATGGAGCGCGGCGTTTCCTATGTAGTCTTTGCGGGCGCCAGCGTGCGGTGTGTGGATGACGAACTCCTCGGCAGCGGGATCGTAGCGGGCCACGGTCTCGAGGTCGGCAACATTCGAGCCGTGCCCGGTTTCGGTCATGGCAAAGCAGCCGGGCAGCTCCAGGGTGCCTATCTCAGGCAAGTAGCGCTGGTGGTGCTCCGAGTTGCCGAGCTGCAGGATGGAGCCGCCAAAAAGACCAAACTGGACGCCAAACTTGGTGAGCACACTGAGGTCGTGCAGAGCGAGGGTCTCGAAGGTGGCCACAAAGGCGCCGACATCCCCGGCGCCGCCATACGCCTCTGGGAAGCTCAGCGCGCCGAGCCCTTCGGCGGCCAGCAGACGACATCGAACGAGGACCAGTTCTCTGTAGGCCGCGCTGTCCAGGGCGGTCTCGTAGTGGAAATCGGGTCGCTTCAAAATCTCCTTGACCCGCTTTCGAAGCTCGTGATGACCCCCCTCGAGAAGCCGCGCCAGGGCACCGACATCGAAGTCGGGCTCGGGCTCGATGGGGCCGCCGGGTTGGGGACGCTCGGGGATCAGCAGACCCCGTGTCACCCCCGGTCCGGCGAGACCCAGGGCCTGCTCGATTTCCACCAGCGCCTCGCGCTCGGCGGCCGACGGTTGGTGCCCGCCGGCGGTGGCCAGCGCCAACCCCAGCTCGCTGAGAGATCGCTTCTCGTCCGCATCCAGAGTGCGAGCGGCCCGACGGATGGTCACCAGAAGGCTCTGCAGCTCCTGGGCGGCCGGTGGTTGGGCCGGGTCGAGCCAACGGCCAAGAAGCTCGCGACAGCCGGCCTCGGTGTCCAGGGCTTTGGCTACCGTGGAGCAGATCGATCCGATCTCGTCGGCCGACAGGTCACCATCGGCCCAGGCCACATAGAGCATCGGCAGGTAAGCCAGAAGCCGGGGATCCTCGGCGACCGACCCTCTTTCTTCTTCGAGTGGAGGTTGGCTCATGTTCTCTCTCGGCAGGGAGCCAAGTCTACAACCGCATCAATCTGGAAGCGTTGGCTCCCGGTCCGCCCCCATCGGCGACCCCGGTGTTCCATACGCGTTTGTCGCCGGCAAGGATGTAGGGAAGAAAAACCCCTCTTGGCTTGTTGACGTAAGAACTTACGAGAGGCATCGAAGGATGTTCGAAAAGAGCCGTAGTTGGCAGCGTTACAGCGGAAAACCCTCCAAGATCGTCCGTGTCCACCTTGGGCACGTGCCACAACTCGAGCCCAGACCCGAGGACGACCGGTCCGCGCTGCGCATCGCGCTGACGGTGGCGGTCCTCTTCCACGTCGCCTTCTTTGTCATGCAACTGCCAGAGATGGCGGCGAGGCCCACCTGGGCAGGCCAGGAGCGGCCGGTCTACGTGGTGCAGCAGATCCGCTTCAAGCCACCGCCGCCGGCGCGGCAGCAACAGCTCCCGCAGCGCAAGGAGAAGACCAGGGTCATCCCCATCCCCGACCCGACGCCGGACGATCCCGAACCGATCCGGGTAGAGGAGGTGGAGGTTCCCGACATCGAAGTGACCGACCTGGATGTCGCCTTTGGGATTCCGGAGGGGCCGCCAGCGGACATCTTCGGTGGTGCGGGAGTGGGACCGATGCAGGTGGGAGGGGACGTGTTGCCGCCAAAGCGAATCTTTGCCCCATCGCCCCCCTACACCGAGGATGCCCGCAAGGGCCGGGTGCAGGGAATCGTGATCCTGGAGGCGATCATCGATGCCATGGGCAACGTCAC
>CALILB010000241.1 GCA_938016625.1 uncultured bacterium
CTGCTGGGGGGCGCCATCGCCATCATGGTGCTGCTCCTGTTCCTCAAGGACACCCGCAGCACTTTCATCATCGGTATCTCGATCCCCATCTCGATCGTCACCACGTTCTTTCTCATGTACCGCACCGGAACGACGCTAAACATCATGTCCCTGGGTGGTCTGGCTCTCGGTGTCGGCATGTTGGTGGACAACGCCATCGTGGTGCTCGAGGCGATCTTCAAGCACCGCGAGGCCGGCGCCTCTTCATTCGATGCCGCCAGAAAGGGGGCCTCGGAGGTAGGGCGCGCCGTGGCCGCATCCACCCTCACCACCGTGGCGGTGTTCTTGCCGGTGGTGTTTCTCCAGGGGATTGCCGCGCAGCTGTTTCGTGACATGGCCTTGACGGTCTCCTTTTCGCTGCTGGCCTCGCTGGCCGTGGCGCTGACACTCATTCCCATGATGGCGGCGGTCATCGGGAGTGTCGAAGATGGCATGGTGCGGCTGCGGACCACCGAGACCGGTGGCAGCTGGTTGCGACAGGCACTGCGGTTCGTGTTCGTCACCATCCCCACGTGGGTTCTGTTTGGCCTGCGCTGGGCACTGCGCCAGCTTGGTCGTCTGCTCGCGTTTTTGAGTCGACCCTTTGTCTGGGCCTTTGACACGGCCCTGGCGTGGGTCTCCGCCACCTACCCGAAACTGCTCCGCGGCTCGCTGAAGGCCCGGCCGGTGGTGTTGGCTCTGGCGCTGGTGGCCTTTGCCGGCTCCATTTGGCTGATTCCGCGGTTGGGCTTCGATCTCATCCCGACCTTCTCCCAGGGCGAATTCAGCTTTTTCGTCGAGCTGCCCGAAGGGACACCGATCGAAGTGACCGACCGTTTTATCGCCGAAGTACAGTCGGTGCTGGAAGACGACGAGAGCGTTGCCACCTTCTCGAGTATCGCCGGTGGCCGTGGTCTTTCGCTGACCAGCACTGGAACCGAAGGCGAGAATGCGGCGCGTCTCCAGGTGCGGATGGCGCCCGGCACCACACCGCAGCAGGAGGAGGTGCTCATCTCCGAGCTGCGTGATCGGTTGGACCGGTCGGGGCTGGCGCGCTACAAGTTCGAGCGGCCGACCTTCTTCAGCTTTCGCACGCCGATAGAGGTGGAGGTCTACAGCGACAATCTCACCGAGCTGCACACGGCCGCCAACAGCTTGAAGACGGAGATCGAAGAGATTCCGGGGCTGGTGGACGTCAAATCCTCGGCCGAGATGGGAAACCCGGAGCTCCAGATCGTCTTCGACCGGAACCAACTCGCTCAGCTTGGTCTGAATCTGGGTAACGTGGCCGACACCGTTCGCAACAAGGTTCAGGGAGAGGTGGCAACTCACTTTACCGAGGGTGATCGGGAGATCGACATCGTCGTCCGCTCGGTGGAGATCGGTCGGGCCTCGGTCGACGACGTCCAGGATTTCATCGTCGCTCAGCGCGACGGGGTACCGATCTATCTCAAGTCCGTCGCCAAGATCTCGTTGCAGGAGGGGCCGAGCGAGATCCGCCGGATCGGTCAGGATAGAGCCGCGGTGGTCTCGGGCAATCTGTCGGGCCGTGACATGGGTGCGGTGGCAGAGGATGTGCGCACCACCATTTCCGAGCAGGTTTTTCCGGTGGGTGTCACGGCGGCGCTCAGCGGTCAGGAAGAAGAGCGGGCCGAGGCCCTCCAGTCACTGCTGCTGGCCATGGCTCTGGCCATCTTCCTCGTCTACCTGGTGATGGCGTCGCAATTCGAGTCCTTTCTCCATCCATTCATCATCATCTTCACCCTGCCTCTGGGGGCTATCGGTGTCATCGGCGCCCTGGCGATGACCGGTCGCAGTATCAACATCGTGGCCATGATCGGGGCGGTGATGTTGGCCGGTATTGTTGTCAACAACGCCATCGTGCTGGTAGACGCCGTCAACCAACGGCGTCGCGGCGGCATGGGCTCGACCGAGGCGCTGATCTCAGCCGGTCAGGACCGGTTGCGGCCGATTCTCATGACCTCGGCCACCACAATCCTGGGGCTGCTGCCGATGGCCATCGGTCTTGGTGAGGGCGCCGAGCTCCGTGCGCCGCTGGCCATCACGGTGATCGGCGGGCTGAGTGTGGCGACACTGCTCACCCTGGTCGTCATTCCGGTGGTCTACTCGCTGGTGGATCGCAAGGAAGTGGATCGAGTCGAGGAGCAGGAGGGGGACGAGGTGCCCGAGGCCGAGACCCTGATCCAAGAACCCCTGCGGGAGGTGAGTTGATGCAGCTCCCGCGGCTGGCGGTAACCCGGCCCATCACCACCGCCATGATCCTGATCAGTGTTCTGGTCTTGGGTGGTATCGCCATCGTACGGATCCCACTGGCCTTTCTGCCCGAGGTCGACGCCCCCTTTATCGGCGTCATCATCCCCTATCCGAACTCCAATCCCTGGCAGGTGGAAAAGGAGATCGTCAAACCGGTGGAGGAGGTTCTGGCGACCCTGCCGTCGGTCAAGACGCTCAACGGCCAGGCCGACGCCGACCAGGCCCAGATCTTTCTGGAGTTCGACTGGGGCCTCGATCTGGACATCGTCCGCATGCAGGTCAGCGAGAAGATGGACCAGATCAAACCGGAGCTGCCGGCCAACATCGGTGAGATTCTCATCTTCTCTTTCAACACCAACGACATTCCGGTGGTACAGGCCCGGGTCTCGGCCAAGGGTGTCGATCTGTCCGAGAGCTACGATCTGATCGAGTCGCGAATTCTCAACCGGATTCGGCGGGTGCCCGGTGTGGCGAGGGTCGATCTCGACGGGGTGTTGCCACGCGAGATCGACGTCGACCTGGTTCTGGATCGGGTGCGAGAGCACAACGTCGACGTCGGAGCGCTCATCCAGAATCTTCAGGGTTCGGCATCGAATGTCGTTCTAGGTCAGATCGAGGACGGTGGGCTGCGGTTCACCGCCCGCGCCCTGGGCAAGTTCACCTCGGTTGAGGAGATCGGCAACCTGCAGATCAACGAGCAGGGATTGCGACTCAAGGACATCGCCGAGATCACCTACGAGGAGCCGCCGATCATCCACGGTCGGCATCTCGA
>CALILB010000242.1 GCA_938016625.1 uncultured bacterium
GCGATACCGCAGTCGGAACCGGCCGCCGACAGAAAGCGCTCGGCCGACAGCAGGTTGGTGGTAAAGATCGCCGACGACAGCCCCTGGGGCACGCTGTTGTGGAGCTCGATCGCCTCGTCCAGGGTGTCGAACTCGAAAAGATAGAGAATCGGTGCAAAGGTCTCCTCACAGGTGACCGGCATGTCGCCGGTGGCTTCCACCAACGTCGGCTCGACAAAGTATCCGGGTCGGTCGAGGATGCCGCCACCATAGATCACTTTACCCCCTTGACCTTTGATGACCTCGAGCGCCGCCTTCATGTCCTCGACGGCCCGGCCGTCCACCAGCGGACCCATCAGGATCTCGGGATCCAGGGGGTCGCCGATCGAGATCGAGCCATAGGCGCTCTTTAGCCGCTCTTTCATCTCCGCCGCGATACCCCTTTGCAGCAGCAGCCGGCGGTTGGTCGTGCAACGCTGACCCGCCGTGCCGACGGCGGCGAAGAGAACGGCCCTCAAGGCCAGGTCGAGGTCGGCATCGTCCATGACGATGATGCCGTTGTTGCCACCCAGCTCGAGCAGGCTCCGCCCCAGCCGGTTGGCCACCACTTCACCGACCTTGCGGCCCATGGCCACCGAGCCGGTGGCCGAAATCAGGGGAACCCGCCGGTCGGCGACCATGGGTCCACCGACTTGATGACGATCGCCGATGGCGAGACCAAAGATCGGCGGCGCGTCGTTGGCTTCGAGCACCTTCTGAGCGATGCGGGTGACGGCCAGGCCGCAGAGCGGAGTCTTGGCTGATGGCTTCCAGATCATGGAGTCACCACAGATGGCGGCCACCGTAGAGTTCCAGGCCCAGACGGCGACCGGAAAGTTGAAGGCGGTGATGATGCCCACCGGCCCGAGGGGGTGCCACTGCTCGGTCATCCGGTGCTCGGGCCGCTCCGAGTGCATGGACAGACCGCAGAGCTGGCGCGACATTCCGACGGCCAGGTCGACCATGTCGATCATCTCCTGGACCTCGCCCAGACCTTCGCTGAGGATCTTGCCCATCTCCAGGGTGACCAGCCGTCCGAGAGCCTCTTTGTGCTGCCGCAGCTCGAGCCCGAGTTGCCGTACGACCTCGCCTCGCAGTGGCGCCGGCCAGGTCCGCCACGCCTCGAAAGCTTCGACCGCCGTCGTCACCACCCGCTCGTAGTCTTCGGCGGTGGCCGTCCGGATCGAAGCGATCACCTCGCCGGTGGTGGGGTTGACCGATTCGAGGGCAGGCCCCTGGGTATCGATCCACTCACCGTCAAAGGCTCCCGGGTTGTCGCGGGAAAGCCCCAGGGCGGAAAGCAGGTCCGTGGTGCTGGTCTCGGTTGCCACTGTCATGGTCGGGTCTCCTTGTTGTGGAAATCTTTGCGGAAATGCTGCTGGGGATCATCCGTTTGTCACAAAACTACCCCGGCGGTTGGGGGCTTGCACAGATTGTTGTGCATTCACACTAACCCCTTTATTTTGAACAGTTAGGTCATTGCGGCCGTTTTTCGTCCACATTGACGATCGTCGTAATTCCTTCATTTTCCACAGGTTAGCTCTGCCGGGCCCTTTACCGGGACCCGCCCTGCAGCGCCAGCTCCAGACGCCGCAGCCCCTCGGCGGCCTCGTCGGGGGTCAAGGTGAGCGGTGGCCGGAAGCGAATGGCCCGAACACCGGACGACAGGGCCATCACCCCGACCTCGACCATCTCCGCGAGGACGGTGTCCCTGGTCCGGGGATCGGGAAGGTCGAAGGCGACCATCATGCCGCGTCCCCGGGAGTTGCTCACTTGCTCGGGGAAGGTCGTCTCCAGCTGCTCGAGGCCTTCGAGCAGCAGGGCACCGACCGTGGCGGCGTTCTCCAACAGACCGTCCTCCTCGATGATCTCCACGTAGCGCTGGCAGCGCACCATATCCACGAGATTGCCTCCCCAGGTGGAGTTGATCCGGCTGGAGACCTCGAAAACCGAGTCCACGTCGTCGATGCGGTCGGAAGCGCAGATGCCGCAGACCTGGGTCTTCTTGCCAAAGGCGAAGATGTCGGGCTGGACATCGAAGTGCTCGAAGGCCCACCACTTCCCGGTGGCGCCAAAGCCGGTTTGGATCTCGTCGAAGACGAGCAAGAACTCCTCTTCATCCGCGAGCTCGCGGAGCTGGCGCAGGAATTCCGCCCGGAAGTGATTGTCACCCCCCTCGCCCTGGATGGGCTCGATGATGAGGGCGGCGATATCGTCGCGATTCTCGCGCAGCGCCCGTTTGATCTCGTCCAGCGACTCCTGCTCGGCCAACTCGACCTGTTCCAGAATCTCGGCGGTCAGCGGGTAGGAGAGTTTCGGGTTGGAGACCCGCGGCCAGTCGAATTTCGGAAAGTGGTCGATCTTTCTCGGATCTGCAGTGTTGGTCAGCGACAGGGTGTAACCGCTGCGACCGTGAAAGGCCTGTTGGAAATGGATGACCTGGTACCCCTTTTCTCCCTTGCCGGCTTCGAGGTTGCGGCGGACCTTCCAATCGAAGGCGGTCTTCAGCGCGTTTTCAACCGCCAGCGCACCGCCCTCGATAAAGAACATCTTCTGGTTGAGGCTGTCCGGGATGGTCCTCGACAGGGTGGCCACGAACTCGGCCATCTCGGTGGTGTAGAAGTCGGAATTGGAGGGCTTGTTCAGCGCCGACAGGAGGATTCGCTGCCGAAACTCGGGGGTATCGAGCTTTGGGTGGTTGAACCCGATCGGGCAGGTGGCGAAGCAGGTGAGAAAATCCAGGACCTCGCGCTCTCTGAGACTGTCGTAAAGGTGGGCCCCACGACTCTTCTCCAGATCGAGGACCATCGGCAGTCCATCCGCCAGGATGTGTTTCTCCAGCAGCTCGTGGACCTCGCTTGGAGGGATGTGAACCTTGCTGTGAGCGGACTTTAGGGCCATATTTTCTCCGCCTTCCGTGGAACTCAGAGTCAGTCGCTGCAGACAACCCGCTCGTGGGAGTGCGCCGAGATGTAGTGGGAAATTGGGGACACGTACCGATTCTTACTACAGCCTCTGAACCTCCGCCCTCGGTGGCAAGAATCGGATACCTGTCCCCAATTTCCCCGGCGCGATGCTAGCACCGGCCTGAAGAGAGGGTCAATCGAAGTGAAAGGTGCGACGCCGGACCGGCTCCCCGGCGACCGCAGTGCGGTTGCGACCGGTGTCCTTGGCCACATACATGGCCGCGTCGGCGAGGCGCAGCAGAGTGCTCTTGCAGCGCTCCGCCGAGCCGTCGTCCGGGGCGTGCCGCTTGAGCGAGGCGACACCGACCGAACAGGTGATTCCGGTCAAGAAAAGGGCATCGCCCTGGATATCTCCAGGCTGCCGTACGAACGTCGAGTCGGCGATGGCGTTGCGGATCTCCTCGGACAGATCGATAGCGTCGTCGAGGTCTGAGCGCACCGCAATGACAAATTCGTCACCACCATACCTGGCGGCGATGGACTCCCTCGACTTGCTGAGCCGCTTCAACAGTTGACCCACCTCGCGAAGAACCTGGCTGCCGGCCAGATGGCCATGGGTGTCGTTGACCCGCTTGAAGAAGTCCAGATCCAGGAAGATGAGGGCGAAGTCCTGGTCCTCCTTGCGGGACTTCGAGATGGCCTGTGACAGGGCAATGTGAAGATAGCGGTCGTTGTAAAGGCCGGTGAGATTGTCCCGCTTGGCGATCTCCTGGGCCTGTCTACCATCCAGCACGTTCTGAATGGAGACCGAGATATAGCCGGCAAAGATCTCCAGAAGATTCAGATCCTGCTGACTATATTGCTCGGCACCGAGACGATTGACCAACTCCAAGACGCCACAGACCTCGTGCTCGATACGGACCGGGATCGCTACCAGGGATTTGGTCTGGTAGTCGGTAACGTCATCGAAAGTGGGGTTGAAAAGATTGTCGTCACGTGCATTTCCCGTGCAATAGGACTCGCCGGTGATGTAAACACGGCCGCCGATGCCCATGTCGGCAGGGACCTTCTGTGCCACGAGCTCGTTCGACTTCTCACCAAAGGCGGCAATAAAGGTGAGGGTGTTCTTGTCCCGATCCTGGAGCTTCTCCGAAGGGTTGTCGAGCAGAATCGAGCCGGCCTCCGAGGGGACGAATTCGTTGGCCCGGCGCAACACCTCGACCAGATTCTCCGCCAGACTCATCTCCAGTGGAAAAGTCATGGTGGCCCGTCGGCGCTCCAGAAAGCGTTCGAGGGCCAGTGGCTCGAGGCAGTTGATCTTAACCATCGATAGTCACACAGGCGTCCTGGATCGATTCCAAGCGGATAAATCGGCCCAAACCCAATGAAGATAGCAGAATCCCCCCGGGGTAGAGAATCGCACACTCCACAGTGAGAAAGGGGGTCCGGAGTCGTGCTCGAGCTTCGGGCTGTGGGCTCCGGGGCTGCTAGGGTTGAGGAGATGGATTCTCCCCGCCTCAAGAAGAGTCTGGGTCAACATCACCTCCGCGACGGCAGTCTCTGCCGGCCGTTGGTGGAGTTCTTGAGGCCCGCCGGGGCCAGGGTAGTGGAGGTCGGTCCGGGCGGTGGCGTGCTGACGCGAGAGCTCCTCGCCGCCGGAGTCGCAGCGGTCATGGCGTGGGAGTACGACCTCGAGTGGGCCTTTGCCTTGCGGGACCAGACCGAGAACGACCGTCTCTCGTTGGTGGTGGCTGACGCCCTCGACGTGGCCTGGGATCGGTTCCCGGCGCCGACCCTGGTGGCCGGCAACCTCCCATACGGCATCGGGACAGCGCTTATCGATCGACTTCTCGCGCGAGCAGATCCGGCGTCGATTCCGCGGGCGGCCTTTCTGGTGCAACACGAAGTGGCCGAGCGTCTGCTGGCCGTACCGGGCAGCCCCGCCTACGGCAGCTCGAGTGTGCTGACGGCGGCGCGAGCCGAGGCGAGGAGGCTGGCGAGGGTGTCGAAGGGCAGCTTTCGGCCGCCACCCAAGGTCGATGGCGCTTTTGTCGGTCTGACCCTGAAGGACCCACCGGTACCAGCGGCCCAGATGGCGGAGCTGGCGACCACCATCCGCCTGGCTTTTGCCTACCGGCGCAAAACCCTGCGCAACTCGCTGGCAGCGGATTGGGGACCGGCCCTGGCCACCGCCGTCTGCGATGACCTCGGCCTCGAGCACAACACCCGTGCTCAGGAGCTCGCTGTCCCGGACTTTGTCCGCCTATACCAGGCCCACCAAGAGCGTTCCTAGGACCGGCGTAGGTGCCGGTACCCGAACGGGCTGCTAAAATCAGCTTGATCTCACAAGGAGGATCGCCAACTGGCCCGCCTCAAGAGAGCTTCTAAACGCAGCCAGCCCCAGCCCCGCCTCTCTCCGGAAAAAGGCTCCGAGCTCGTCGGAGTGCTGCTGCTCCTGGTGGGAGCGCTGTTCGTCCTCTGTCTGGCGACCTACCACGCCGACGATCCCAGCTTTCTCCACCAGCCGGCGGAGCCGAGAGAGGTGGAGAACTGGGTGGGGCCCGTGGGCGCCAATCTGGCGGCGGCCACCTTTGGTCTGCTGGGAATGAGTGCGGTCCTGGTGCCGCTCCTGGCTCTGACCGCCGGTTGGCGGCGGGTGCGTCATCGCGAGATGCCGACGATCGCAGGTCGCGGTGCCGGGGCTCTCGTGCTCCTGGCTGCGCTGCCGGCGCTGCTACAGCTCACAGTCAAGGAGGTCGAGTGGCGGGGAGAGACGATTCCGGCCGGTGGAGCCGTGGGGCATCTGCTGGCCGATACCCTCGAGCGCTATCTCTCGTTTACCGGCAGTCTGCTGATCTTCATCACCGCTTTGATCGTCGGCGTGGCGCTGCTGATCCAGTCGACGCTGGGTGATCTCGTAGGTGCCTGGGCGAAGAAGCTCAGAGATCGTCTACAGCAGGCGGTCTTCGCCTGGCAGCGGTATCGCGAGCGTCGGAGCAGAGAAAAGTCGAGGCAGCGGGTGGTCAGCAAGCACCTCGAACGAGCGGCGGGACTCAAGAAAGCTCGCCGCGAAGCCGACGCTGCCGAATCGGGTGAAGGCGACGTAGAAGCGGACCTCCCGCTCCGGGTGGAGGAGAAGTCGGGTGAGACCACCTTTCATGTTCGAAAAGTGCGTCCTGCCGCCAAACCTGCCGCCGAGGCGGAGGCCAAGCCACCCGAGCCGGCTGCGGAGCGTCCCCAGAAACAGATTCCCTTTCCCACCACCGAGAAGGAGACGGCCGAGCTCCCACCGCTGAATCTTCTCCAGCTGGACGAGATCGAGACTTCGGTGCGCGAGAACGAGCTCGTGCGGCTGGGCGAGCTGATCCGCCAGAGGTGCCTCGAATTCGGGGTCGAGGGGACGGTGGCGGGAATCAGTCCCGGTCCGATCGTCACCATCTTCGAGTTCCAACCAGCGCCGGGTGTCAAAGTCAGTCAGATCGTCAGCCTCCAGGACGACCTGGCCCTGGCGCTCAGGGCCGAGGCGGTTCGCATCGAGCGCCTGCCAGGCCGGTCGACGTTGGGTATCGAGGTTCCCAACACGGAGCGGGCTCTCATCCACCTGGGGTACCTGTTGAACCAGGAGGCCTTTCGCAAGTCGCCATCGCCACTGACCATCGCCCTCGGCACCACGATTCACGGCGAGCCCTATTTTGCCGATCTGGCGACGATGCCTCACCTATTGGTGGGCGGGGCTACCGGCTCGGGCAAAAGCGTCGGTCTGCAGAGCATGATCACGTCGATTCTCTACAAGGCGACCCGGGATCAGGTCCAGTTCATCTTCATCGATCCCAAGCGGATCGAGCTTGGGGTCTACAAGGACATTCCCCACCTCAAGGCCGAAGTGGTCGTCGAACCGAAGAAGGCGGCCAATGCCCTGCGCTGGGCGGTGGCGGAGATGGAGCGGCGCTACCGGTTGCTGGCCGAGGTGCACGTCCGGTCGATCGATTTCTACAACCGGGCCATCTTGGATCCCGAGGTGCAGAAGCGTCTGGCGCTGTCGGAGACCGATGTGGATCTCGACACCGCCGACCTCAAGCCTCTGCCCTACTACGTGATCGTGATCGACGAGTTGGCCGATCTGATGCTGGTGGCGGCGGCCGAGGTAGAGACCTCGATCGCCCGCATCGCGCAGATGGCCCGCGCGGTAGGGCTTCATCTCATCATCGCCACCCAGCGTCCGTCGGTGGATGTGCTAACCGGAACGATCAAGGCGAACTTTCCCTGTCGGATCTCCTACGCCACCGCCAGCCGCCACGACTCGCGCACCATCCTCGACCAGATCGGAGCCGAAAAGCTCCTCGGCAAAGGGGACATGCTCTTCATGCCGCCGGGAACCTCGCGCATCAGCCGGCTGCACGGGGCGTTTGTCAGCGAGCAGGAGACCGCCGGTCTGGTCCGTTGGCTCAAAAAGCAGGGTCGACCCGATCTCGATCCAAAAGTCCTGGCGGCGCCGGAAGAGGAGCGTGGAGCCACCGGGGGCGG
>CALILB010000243.1 GCA_938016625.1 uncultured bacterium
GACAGCTCGACCCGCACCCGTTCGAGCTGGGCCGGTGCCGCCGCGCGGCTTGGGGCGCGGCCGGTCGTCGTCGACGGCTCGGCCACCCAGGTGGGCCACGGCGAGACCGCCGAGGAGACCGGCACCATGCTGGGGATGAACGCTCACGCGCTGGGCATCCGTCACGACCTGGTGCTGGGCGAGGGTAACCGGTTCATGCGTGAGGCGAAAGCGGGGATCGATCGCTATCTCGAGTCGCTGGGTAGCCGGCGGGTGGTGCCGCTGGTCAACCTCCAGTGCGACATCGACCACCCGACCCAGACCCTGGCCGATTGGCTCTGGCTGCGCGAGCGCTTCCCCGAGGGATTGGCGGGCAAGACCATTGCCGTCAGCTGGGCCTACTCACCGAGCTACGCCAAGCCGCTGTCGGTGCCGCAGGGACTGGTAACCCTGCTCACCCGCTTCGGCATGAACGTCCGCCTGGCCCACCCCGAGGGCTACCAACTGACTCCGGAACGGGTAGATCTTGCCGCCAAGCTCGCCGGCGAGTCGGGTGGCAGCTTTGAGCTTACCCGCTCGATGGACGAGGCCTTCGACGCGGCCGACATCGTCTACCCCAAGAGTTGGGGACCGTACGAGCTCATGCTCGAGCGGGTGGAGGCGAGCCGCGCCGGCGATCGGGACCGGTTCGAAGAGATCGAGGGGCGGGCGCTGGAGCGGAATCAACAGCACCGCGATTGGATCTGTAACGAGGAGCGGATGGCCACCACCCGCGCCGGAGACGCCCTCTACATGCACTGTCTCCCTGCCGATATCGGCGACGAGGTGAGCGACGGGGTCATCGAGCGCGCCCGTCTGGCTCTGGCCCGTCAGGCCAACAAGAAGCTCTACGTCATCATGGCCGCGTTGGCCGCGGCCAAGGAACCCGAGCTCGTCGATCGCCTGCAACAGCTCGTCGACTCGCGCTGATTTCCTAGGCCCTAGTCTTGGTCGGGTGGTGGCTCCGGCGGCGGTCCGCGGTGGGGTGGTGGTCCGTGTGGCCGCCTCCCACCCCCCGGCCCGAGGAATCGATCCATCCGCCCGCGCCGCGTCTCGCGCAGCTGCCGAAACCGCTCCCGCTGCTCCGGTGTGAGGATCTCTTCGATCCCAGTCTCGGTGGCATCGAACAGATCTCGCAGCTGCGGCTCCATCTCACGGCGGAATGTTTCTGCCTCCTCCCGCCTGCGCCTGAGGATTTCGTCGATCTGCCGCCGCTGCTCTGCGGTCAGGTCGAGATGCCGGTCCAGCCGATCTACAGAGGCTCCACCCATAAAACCAGGAGGGCCATCGGGACGGCGAAACATCTTGGCATAGAAGAGATGGGTGCCGACGATTCCAATCGCCACCCCGACGATGAATACGGCCACCACCAAGAGTAGGGCTACTGAGCGTTTCATGACTCGCCTCCGGGTGAATCGAGGATCCAGGACCACAGATCGTCGCCGACCGCCTGCTCGACGAGCGACGTGGGGCTCGGGGTCACCGCCAGAGCCCAGACCGTGAGCACCAGCGCCAGCGCCAGGGTCGCGGGGAGCAGACGGATGGCCGCCCAGCCGAGAACATCCGAAGAGGAGGTGGGGAGCGCCGCCACCACTCGACCGGCAAAGCCGGCATCGGGCTCGATGCCCGAATGGTGGTTATGAAGGAGATCCTCGGCCAGCCGCAATCGCTCGGCAAAACGGCTGCAACCCGAGCACTCCTCGAGATGTTCGAGGACTCCAGCCTCCGGAGTATCGGCTTGCTGATTTGTCAGCTTTGTTCGGACCTGTGCACAATCCATGGTCAGAGCTCCTCTGCCAACAGCTGGCGCAGCTTCTTGCGGGCGCGGTGTGCCCGCACCTTGACGTTGGCTCGCGACCAACCGAGACGCTCGGCGATCTCGGCCACCGACCACTCCTCGCCATGGAGGAGAAGAAGGACAAACCGGTCGGGGGCCGGCAGCACTTCCAAGAGCCGCTCGACCTCGAGCCGGGCCGTCGGCTCGCTCGATGCCGCCGCGTAATTCTCGTCCAGCGGCTCGCTTCGGACTTTCTGCTTGCGGAGCCGCTCGTAGCAACAGTTGAGACAGACCCGGGTCAGCCAGTGCTCGAAGGGTGCCCTGGCGCGGTAGGTGTCGAGCTTCTGCCAGATGGTGAGGAAGGTCTGCTGCGCCACCTCCTCGACCTCCTCCGGCTGGCGAAAGAAGCGACCCGCGAGGCGGAAGACCCGCTTCTCGTACCGACGAACCAAGCGCGTAAAGGCATCTTCGTCACCCCGGCGACAGGCCGCGACCAGGGCGGCCTCTTCGCTCGCGGGCTCCTTCACACTTTCCAGGCCCTTGGTGATCGACAACGCAAGCTCCATCGTCCTCTCACTCGGCTTCCTGATCGAGCCCCGAGCCCGACCATCCTATCCGTTCCCTCCTATTTTGAGAGATGCGTCCTGCCCGCTTCCGGTTACAGATGTAACCGCCGGCCGTCTCGGATCATCTAGCAGATTGAATGAGGCCGATGTCGTACCACGAGACAACCAAACGAAGGAGCGGAAAATGACCAAGAACAAGAAATCGAGCTCGAAGATCGCGGGTGCCGCACTGGTGCTGCCCATGATGGTCCTGCTGCTGGTTAGTGGATCCACGCTGATCCAGGCCCAACCGCCAGGCCGTGGTGGAGGCTTCGAGGATCGCGGCCCGATGCTCGACCGCATGCTCGAGCGACTCGACTTGACCCCCACCCAACAGGAACAGTTCCAGGAGTTGCTGGCCGAGAATCGGGATGAGCACAGAGCCCTGCGGGAGACCGCCAAGACCGCCCGCCAGGGGCTCTCCGATCAGGTCCACGCCGTAGAATTCAACGAGGGAGCCATCCGCGAAGCGGCGGCCGCGGTCGCGGAGATCGAAGAGGAGGTGGCGGTCAGTCGCGCCTTGATGTTCCAGGAGGTGCAACAGATCCTCACCCCCGAGCAGCAGGCCCAGATGCGGGAGATGATGGAGTCCCTGCGAGACTTCCACGAAGAGTGGGGCGGCCGTCATCGGGGACGTCGCGGCCGCAAATAGGCAATTCACCGGGGTCCCAACAGGGGATTCCAACTTCCACGGGTAAGCCGGGGGCTCGACCGCCGGCTCTTTTTTTTCCGCCGCACCCGGCGCCACTCGCGATATCGTTGGCGGCCAGATAGGAAACAACCAGCCATGAGCTCTACATCCGATCATCTCGAGGACAAGATTCTGCAACTGGCCGATCGCTACCAGCCGCTGGCGGTCGAGCTCTTGAGAGAAGCGGTGCGGCTGCCGGCGGACTACGTCGACAGATCATCCGAGGAAGGTGGAGATCCCGAGTGCGGTCTGTCGAATCACGAGGGGCCGCGTCTCGAGTATCTCGAGCGAATGATCGTCGAGCACGGGGCGGTGGCCGCTCCCGAGGATGTGGGCTTCGACAGCTTTGGCAATCTCCGCTGGACGGTCAGCAATCCCGACGATGGGGTCGCACCAGAGGAGAAGACCGTCATCTTTCTCGACGGTCACACCGACACCGTAAAGGCCCTGCGACCACGCTGGCACGAGGCCATCGGTGGCGGCATCGACCCCTATCTGGGTCTGACCGACCCGGAGAAGATCGATCGCGAGTTTCTGCGCCGGGAGCTTGGCTATCTCCCTCCCGACCGCGACTGGGAGCACCTGATCTGGGGACGCGGGTCGGCCGACCAGCTTGGTGGGGTGGTCAGCCAGATCGTGGCCACCAAGATCCTCCGCGAGCTCGTCGCCGATGGTGCGCTCGACGGGGTCGTGGTGGTGAGCTACGCCACCGTGGCCGAAGAGGACAACGACGGCGGCGGGCCGATGTTCTTTATGCGTGAGAGTCTCGAGGGAGAGGACTCTTCCCGGATCCCCGACGTGGTGATCCTGACCGAGGGTACCGGCTGTGCCGTCGACGGCGCCCTCGGCATCTATCGTGGCCAGCGGGGCCGGATGCAGATCGAGGTCGAGGTTACGGGCAAGAGCTGTCACGGCTCGATGCCCTGGGAGGGCCGCAATCCCCTGGAGTATGGGGCCGCTATCATCGCCGAGGCGGCCGAGCGCCACGCCGCCGGCAGCGGCTTTGCCAGCGACCCCTTTCTCGGCCCCGGCAGCCGTACGGCGAGCTTTGCGGTGTTGGACACACCGAGCGATTGTGCCGTCCCCGAGCGCTTTACCTTTCGCCTCGACCGCCGTCTTACCGCCGGGGAGGACCCGGCGGCCGCGCTGGAGGACGTGGAGTCACAGCCGGCTGTGGCGCGAGCGCGGGAGGCCGGTCTTGGGGTCGAGGTCCGAGTCCCGGTCTACGACCGGCCGACGTGGAAGGGTTACCGGCCGGAAAATCCCCAGATCTATCCCGGGTGGTCGACCCCGGAAGATCACCCGGCCATCGCCGCCGCCGAGGAGACCTATCGCCGCCTCGTCACACCTCGGGTCACGAGAGACGGTGCAGGTGGCGCCCAGCGGTCCGCACCACGGGTCTCGCGCTGGATCTTCTCCACCGACGGGGTGGGTGTGCCGGTGCCGGTGGAAGCCCTTTCACCCGAGCTCCACGGCGCCAAACGCTGGATCACCACCGGCACCTTTGCGCACCCGGCCATGTTTGGCATCGGGCCCGGGATCGAGCAGAACACCCACAAGATCGGCGAATGTGTCGACAGTCGGGATCTGGCCCCCGTCATCGCCTTTTTGGCCCGCTTTCCCAGTCTTTTTCGGGGCCGGAGCAGCGAGTAACGGACTTCGCTGTCCAAAACCCGTAAAACCTGTAGAATCCGCACCTTGGGTTTAGCGGGCGCCGTTGCGGCGCCTCGGAGCGAGGCAGTTCAGATGCTCTACATCCACGGTGTGGGTCACTTCCACCCGGAGAACGAGATCACCAATCTGTTTCTCGACGAGCTCGACATCGGCACCACCGACGAGTGGATCATGGAGCGGACCGGCATCCGCTCGCGCCGCACGGTACTCGACCTCGACTACATCCGCGAGACCAAGAATCAGGATGTGCGTGCAGCTGATGACGCAGCCATCTACTCGAATGTCGAGCTTGGCCGGCGAGCGGCCGAAGAGGCGATCGCGCGCGCCGGAATCGATCGCTCCGAGATCGGAATGGTCCTGGCCGGTGGTACGGCCTCACAGCTCGAGTGCCCGGCCGAGGCCTGTGGGATCGCGGCGGCGCTGGACCTCGAAGCTCCGGCGCTGGATGTCCGTTCGGCCTGCACCAGCTTTGGCGCTGCTATCCAACTGCTGTGGATGATGGATTCCTCGCAGCTCCCTGACTTCGTTCTCGTGGTCAATCCGGAGACCGTTACCCGCACCGTCGACTACGACGACCGCAGCACGGCCGTCCTCTGGGGTGATGCCGCGGTGGCCGTGATCGTGTCCAAACGGCAGCCGGCGTATGCGACGGTCGTCCGCAGCCAGCTCGAGACCGACCCTCGGGGCTTCCAGAAGATCACCATCCAGTGGGCAGATCACTTCGAGCAGGAGGGGCGGTCCGTCCAGATGTTTGCCATCAAGCGCACCGTGCGGATGTTCAAGGAGCTCGAGCAGGAGTGCCGGAAGTCCGGCGGGGAGAGCCCGCATTTCATCGGTCATCAGGCCAACGCCCTGATGCTGGAGAACGTTTGCCGCACCTGCAACATCCCGGAGGAACGTCATCACTCGAACGTTGCCGACTTCGGCAACACGGGAACCGCCGGACCGGTAACCGTGCTGAGTGAGGCCTGGGACGAGTTC
>CALILB010000244.1 GCA_938016625.1 uncultured bacterium
TCCCAGCTCCACCCAGTCTCGGCTTCCGGGTCGGGAACGACCCGCAGATTGGTCAGCGTCCGCAGCTTCGTGAGGAGCTCCTCGTGGGGAAGAAGGTGCAGCGGCTCCCGCGACAGATCGGGCACCGGCCAGAGCAGGATCGAGTGGCTATCGTCTCCGGCCAGCGAGGCAATCCATTGACCGTCCGGGGAGATGGCGAAAGCGGACACCGGATCCTCCCCGACAAGTGGATGGGGAGGTCCCCCGCCCACTGTTCCGACTCGGAGGGTGCCGGAGCCCGCACAGGGCTTGGTGACGACGAAGCGGCCGCCGGGATCGAGCTGTCCGCAGCGGCCCTCGCCGTGGGAGTCGAGCCGGTGGACGATGCCCTCCTCCATATCGATGACGACGGCCTCGCCGGAATCTCCGTGGTTCCCGGCTAGCAGATACCTGTAGTCGGGAGTCAGGTCGACCATGCCCCGCCCGAGATCGACCAGATCGCCCAGCTCGAGGAAGGTCTCGAAACTTCCCTCTTCGAGATCCCAGCTCACGAGGCCGGCCGGGCCGACCGAGATCAGCCCGTTGTCCGGGGAAAAATCCACTCCCCAAATCTCATCGGGCGGCTCGAGATCGCGGTACTCGTCTGTCTCCAGGTTCCAGACCCGGAGAATCCGATCGCCCCGGTGCTCGACCATCGCTGCGGCCAGATTCCCAGCCACCGCGAGACCCCTCGCTCCTTCGAAGCCAGCCAGCCGGCGCGGCGGTGTCTCTTCGAGTGGTACCAGCCACACCGAGCCTCCCGCCGAGCGGACCAGAACCTGACGGCCCGACCGATCCACGGCAATGGTAGTCAGCCAGTCTTCAACCCGAAGCAGAACCCGGCTGCCTCTGCCGGCGGCCGATGACAGCGGCCAAAGTCTGACGGTACCGTCGATGGATGCCGAAACCAGCCCGCCGTCCTCAGGCAAAAAGGCGACGGCCCTGATGGCTCCTCGGTGGCCGTTCAGCTGTAGCGGATAGCGACCTGTCGTCGGCCACAGCGCCACGCCGAGATGACTCGCCGTGGCCAGCCAGCCGCCCTCGGGGTGAAAGGCGGCGTCGAGCATCCACCAGGTCTCCCCCCGACGCAGCAGGAGTGGATCGGCGCCGGGTGGTCCTTCCAGATCCCACAGAGCGGCATACCGGCTCCAGGTGGCGCTGGCGAGCCGCGAGCCGGTCGCGTCGAAGCGCAGGTTTCTGACCACCTGGGGCGACGGTTGGTGCAGGATCCTCTCCGGCGACGCAGGCCCAGCTTCGAGATCCCAGAGGCGAACCTCGCCCGCCTCGTCGGCCGTGGCCAGGTGCCGGCCGTCGGGGTGAAACGCCGCCCGGCTGACCGCCTCCTGGTGACGCGCGACGAGCACCGGTGGGGGGTTCTCCCTTTCACCGAGCCGCACCAGATGGAACTCCTTCTGTTTCCCTTGACTCTGGTCCTCACTTGGGTGGTGGGCGTAGACGACTCTGGTTCCCGCCGGGTCGAGATTGAACAGCCAAGAGAAGCCGTAGCGCGAATACTCGTGTACGTTGCTCTCCAGATCGCCGTAACGCACCGGCTCGCCGCCCGTCAGCGGCCAGGCCTCGACCCGGGTTCTGGAATCCTGGCGCACGAAGGTGAAGAGCCGTTCGGGATTATCCGCCAGCCGATAATCCATGGGGCCCTCGAAGGGAATCGTTCGCACGAGCTGACCGTCGGGAACCGACCAGACTTGGACAACTCTGTTTCGGTAATCGGCCGAGACGACGTGCTCCGAATCGGGCGCGTATCGCACAAACGTCCGATTGGCTTCCTCGCTGTCGAGGATCTTCGGCATTCCGCCGGAGCTCGACCAGAGGACGAGGCCGTTGCTACTTCCGCTGGCGAGCCACCGACCGTCGGGACTGAAATCGAGGCTCATACTCCAGCGATCTTCCCCGGGGAGTCCATCGAGTATCCGGGCCGTTGGTCCGCGCGAGAGGGCCTCGAGGGCAAAAAGACGAGTGACCGGGTCGTCGGCCCGCTCGAGACTGGCCAGGGCGTAGGCGAGAGCCCCCGTGGTGTTGTTTTCGATCTCCAATCGCCCCAGCGCCAGGAGCTGGTTGGCCTCGGCGCGGAGGGTCTCCTGCTCGGCGCGATCTCGGGCCAGAGCCGCCTGACGCCAGAAGGTACCGAGGACCCCCAGCCCGATGACGAGCGTGGTCATGACGGCGGCCAGGGCGAGTCGCCGGCGGTGGCGACGACGCTCGGCGTGCGCGGTCATGGCGCCGGCGAACTCCTCCTCCACCGAGGTCAGGCCGCCGGGATAGCGCTGACGCCAGAGCCCGAACTCCTGGTAGGAGGTCCCGCTCCAGAGCAGATCGGCGGGTCTGCCACGGCCCAACCAGGCCTGAGCCGCCTGCCGCAGCTGATCCCTGAGCTGAGCGCTGTCGGCATCCTGGGTCTGCCACCGCACCAGCCGGGGCCAGCTCGACAGCAGGGACTCATGGATAATCTCGATTCGTGTCCGACGCTCGCCCTCTTCATTGCCGGGCACCTCGTAGGAGGTCAAGAGCCGGGCGTCGACGAGCGCATTTAGAACTTGAGCGGCTGCCTCCGTGCCGGCCGTCTCCGTCGAACCGAATACGGACAGTAGCTCCTCCCGATCGCGGGCCGCACGAGTGCCTTCGGCCGTCACCAGATTGCGCAGGAGCTCGCGGACGATCGGGATGTGGTCCTGGCCGATCCTTTCGAGGGTTTGCTCGGCATGCTGGGCAAGCGCTCCGCTCACGCCACCGATCCGCTCGTAGGCCTCACGCGTGAGAAGACCTTGATCGCGATCTCGCATCTGCCACAGCCTGGCGGCGGCAAAGGCGACCATCGGCAGCGAGCCCCGCTCGCCCTCCACCTCGGCGAGCATCTCCTCGACCACCGACTCGTCCTCGAACCGGTAGCCGCACTTCAAGGCCGGCTGGACGATGGCTCGGCGCAAAGCGGCCCCCGTTGGAGCGCCGATCGGGGTCAGCTCCGAGAAGAGGGGCGCCAGGGGCTCGAAGGCCTGGCAGTGAAAGAAGAAGTCGTCCCGCATCGACAGCAGCACATGGACATCGGCCTCCAGAGGTAGTCTCCCGAGCAACTCGGCGAAAGAGGCCTGAACCTCGGGTGGGTTCTGCGTAAAGAGCTCCTCGAACTGGTCGAGCACCACGAGGGTGTGCTCGTGTTGCTGGCGCCAGTCGGAGATCAGGGCCAACGCCGTCGCCGGCTCCTCGAAACGGAGCAGGGAGTCCACCGTTTCCTGGTCGCTCGGCAAGACTTCGGCCAGAGCCCGAGCCAGAGCGGCAAACGGCCGATTTCCCGGTGTCGCCACGATCACACCCCAGCTGGCCGGCAGGCTGGCGAGCAGCCCTGCCCGTAGAAACGAGCTCTTACCGGCCCCCGACGGACCGATAACCGCCAGCAGCTGGGGTCGGCGGAGCTTCTTCCAGAGTGCTTCGACCTCCAGCTCGCG
>CALILB010000245.1 GCA_938016625.1 uncultured bacterium
CGACCACCCACCGAGCCGCTCTACCCGGCCGAAGAGCTCTACGGCATCCTGCCGGTCGATCGGTCGCGCCCCTACGACACGAGAGAGCTGTTGGCACGACTGGTGGATGGAGGCGAGTTCGAGGAGTACAAGGAAACCTACGGGCAATCACTGATCTGTGGGACGGCCTGGATCGAGGGCTGGCCGGTCGGGATCGTGGCCAACCAGCGATCGATCGTGGAGCGCAAGCTCGGCACCGATCCGGCGGACAAAGAGCTCCAGATCGGCGGCGTGATCTACTCCGATTCGGCCGACAAGGGGACCCGCTTTGTCGAGCTCTGCAACCAGAAGAAGATCCCCCTGCTCTTTATCCAGGATGTAACCGGCTTTATGGTCGGGAGCCGGGCCGAGCAGGGTGGGATCATCAAGGACGGCGCCAAGATGGTCAACGTGGTGGCCAACTCGGTCGTTCCCAAGATCACCCTTTTTGTCGGTAACTCCTATGGCGCCGGCAACTACGCCATGTGCGGCAAGGCCTACGGCGCACGTTTTCTCTACGCCTGGCCCTCGGCGTCGATCTCGGTGATGGGTGGCGAGCAGGCCTCGAATACCCTGCTCGCAATCCAGCTCAAAAAGCGTGGCGACGAGGTCACCGACGAAGAGAAGCAAGAGCTCCTCACCCGCATCCGCAAGCGCTACGCGGAGGCGATGGATCCCCGCTACGCAGCGGCCCGGCTCTGGGTCGACGCCATCATCGATCCGGCCGATACCCGGGAAGTCCTCGCCCGCTCGCTCGCCTGCGTCGCCGCCAATCCGGACATAGGCGAATTCAAAACGGGAGTACTCCAAACCTAGCGTCGAAGCGGCCGGCCCGACCACGCGCCTTCGGCGCGCGGTGCCCGCCGGGCCGGGGAGGGTGGGGGAGCCTCAAGACCTCAGGACCTCAAGACCTCGGGCCCTCAAGACCTCGGGCCCTCAAGACCTCGGGCCCTCAAGACCTCAGGCCCTCAAGACCCCACGAACTCAGGCCCCCAAGCCCATCCTCCCTGTGACCTCCCCCCTAGCCGCTCTCCAACCCCGGTGCTAATCTTTCCCGGGCATGAAGACCGTGCGGATCGGCAACGGGTCGGGCTTCTGGGGCGACAGCGTAGATGCTCCAGTCGATCTGCTCCGGGGCGGTGAGATCGACTACATCGGCATGGATTACCTCGCCGAGGTGACCATGTCGATCATGATGCGGCAAAAGCTCAAGAATCCAAGCAGAGGCTACGCGCGAGACTTCATCGACTTCATACGTAGAGTCCTACCCGAGCTGCACGAGCGGGGTGTGCGGGTGATCTCCAACGCCGGGGGACTCAACCCCAAAGCCTGCCGCGCGAGGATCTTCAAGGTGGCGCGGGAGATGGGTCTCGAAGGGATCCGTGTCGGTGTGGTGGAGGGTGACGACATCCTGCCGCGGCTGCCGGACCTCATCGCGGCCGGACACCATCTCGAGAACATGGAGACGGGTGAGCCGCTGGACCCGATCATGGACAAGGTCTCCAGCGCCAACGCCTATCTCGGGGCACGCCCGGTGGTCGAGGCCTTGGACCAGGGGGCCCTGATCGTGCTCTGTGGCCGGGTGACCGACACCGCTTTGACCCTGGCACCCATGATCCACGAATTCGGCTGGGCACTCGACGACTGGGATCGTCTGGCAGCCGGGACCGTGGCCGGACACATCCTCGAGTGTGGCCCCCAATGCGCCGGTGGAAATTTCAGTCGCTGGTGGGATGTACCCGATCTGTGGAATGTGGGTTACCCGATCGTCGAGGCGCAGGAGAATGGGGCCTTTACCGTCACCAAGCACGAAGGGACCGGAGGGATGGTGTCTGTGGATACGGTGACCGAGCAGCTCGTCTACGAGATGGGTAACCCGAGGGAGTACATTACCCCCGATGTCATTGCCAACTTCACCACAGTCCGGCTGGCGGACGCGGGACCCGATCGAGTGTCGGTCAGCGGCATCCGAGGGGGTGCGCGGACGCGCTATCTCAAGGTCTCGGCCTCCTACCTCGATGGATACAAGGCCGCCGGCCAGATCACCATCTCCGGACCCAATGCCATGGAAAAGGCCCAGCTCTCCGCCGACATGGTGTGGAAGCGGTTGGAGAAGGCAGGGGTACACTTCGAGCCCGAGTGCCGGACGGTGGAGTATCTGGGGGTGAGCTCCTGCCTACCCGGTATCCTGGAAGCACCGGAGGACCCACCCGAAGTCGTGCTGCGGCTCGGGGTACGTGATCCCGACCGGTCGAAGGTAAAGCGCTTCGGCTACGAGATTGCTCCGCTGGTCACGACCGGGCCGCCGGGGGTCACCGGCTTTGCCGGCGGCCGGCCAAAGCCCCAGGAGGTCGTCGCCTTCTGGCCGGCACTGCTGGACCGGGAAGAGGTCGAGAGTCAAATCGAAGTCACAGTGAAAGAGGTCTGATCCGACTCATGAAGGTCCTCCTCTCTCGCATCGCCCACGCCCGCTCCGGTGACAAAGGCGACGGCAGCAACGTCGGTGTGATCGCCAATACCCCGGAGCTCTACCAGGTTCTTCGAGAACAGCTCACTACCGACAGAGTCAAGGAGCATTTCCGCGAGATCTGCCATGGCGAGGTCGAGCGCTTCGCGGTGCCCAACCTGCTGGCGCTCAACTTCATGCTCCACGACTCCCTTGGCGGTGGGGGAACCGAGAGCCTCAAGACCGACGCCCAGGGCAAGACTCACGCACAGGGTCT
>CALILB010000246.1 GCA_938016625.1 uncultured bacterium
TCGCTGTCCGAGAATCCTTCGTCCCTGAGCTGATCCTCGAAATCCCAGTCCGGATCCGCGACGCTCTTGGGCTCGAGCGATGCACGAGAGACGATCTCGATCGCCACCGGAAATGAAGGCGGTAGATTCGCACTGCAGTCACTCCCGGTTAGCGCAGCCAGATCGTCGTAGGTCAGCGTGGGGTCGAGATTCAGCGCCGCATGGGCGTGAAGCTGGGTGCAGAACTCGTTTCCAGCGATGGTCGAGATCTTGAACAAGATCAGCTGTTTCAACAGCGCTGGGATTTCGCCTTCGATCACCGTCTCCTTGAGCATCGTCCAGACCCCACGAAGTACGTGCAGGTTGTGGCCCAGCGCCTTGAAGGAGTTGGGCACCGAGGAGGAGCCCAACGTGTCCATGATCTCGTCGTAAACCGCGCGAACCTCCGGCGAAGTGTCGTCATAATCAACCTGAGTGTTACGTTTCATCGCTCTCCTCGATCGTTGTGTCTTTCCTGCTAGACCGTTTTCAAATACTCGTGCACAAAGTTGATAGCCGCCGACCCCTGCCCGACCGCCGAGGCCACTCGGCGAATGACTCCGTGTCGAACGTCACCGGCGGCAAAGACACCGGGCACGCTCGTCTCCATCAGATAGGGATCCCGCTTGAGGTTCCACTCGGCGAGAGGCTTGCCGTTCACGGACAGATCGGGTCCGGTGAGAACAAAACCCGCTGGACTCAGCGCGACCAGATCTCCCAGCATTTTCGTGTGGGGTGATGCCCCGATGAACAGGAAGATCGCCGGAGTCGCTTCTCGCCGAGTTTCGCCCGTCTCGCGATCACGGATGGTTATTGCTTCGAGACGTTCACTGCCGTGGACCTCGACGACCTCGGACCCCAACTGGACATCGATGTTGTCGCGCCTTTCGATCTGCTCGATCAGGTATCTGGACATGCTCTTGGCCAGAGAGCCGCGGACCAGCATTGAGACCTGGTCGGCGTACTGCGACAAGAAGACCGCCCCCTGTCCAGCCGAGTTGGCGCCACCGACCACAAATACATGTTTGCCCTCGTAGCTGGCAGCTTCGGTTCTGGCGGCGCCGTAGTAGACGCCGGCTCCGGTCAGTGCATCTGCTCCAGGCACATCCAGCTGGCGAACGGAAACCCCGGTCGCGATGACCAGAGCTCGGCATGCGAGCTCGGAGCCATCGGCGAGAGTCACCACGCGATAGGGATCGCGGAGACCGACGCCGACGACCTCCTGGGCGGAGAGAATCTCGGCTCCGAAGCGTGAAGCCTGCGCAGTAGCACGACGCGCCAGGTCGGCACCACTCAACCCCTTGGGGAATCCGAGATAGTTTTCGATACTCGCACTGGTTCCGGCCTGACCGCCCGGCGTCTCCTTCTCGATGAGTAGGGTGTGTACGCCTTCAGAAGCGCCATAGACAGCCGCGGCCAACCCGGCGGGCCCACCGCCAATGACAATCAGATCGTAGAACGGTTGAGTTGCTTGAGTCCGCAGCCCCGCTTTCTCGGCCACCTCGGTCAGGCTGGGCTCGATCAGGGTACTGCCATCCGGGAAGAACACGACCGGCAGCCGGTAGGTCGCCTCATCGACTTGCTCGACCAGGGCGCGTGCTTCGGCGTCGCGCTCGATGTCGAGAAACTGATACGGGATCTGGCTGCGCGCCAGAAAGTCCTTGATCTGGTGCGAACCGGCTGACCATAAGGTGCCCGCCACCCGGATACCGTCGTAGGGGACTGTTGCCGTGGCCTCCCAGTCGCTGATCAGGTCGTCCAGAATCGGGTAGAGATTCTCATCGGGCGGTGTCCAGGGCTTCATCAGGTAGTGATCGAGCCCGACCGCGTTGATCGCGGAGATTGCGGCCTCCGTATCGGCGTAGGCGGTGAGGAGAACCTTGCGTGCATCCGGATAGACCTTGCGCGCAGCGGCCAAGAACTCCGTGCCGCTCATCTCGGGCATTCGCTGGTCGACGAGAAAAAGTGCAATGGCGTCATTGCGCTGCTTGAGGCGATCGACGGTCTCCAGCCCTTCGGCACCGGAGCTCGCCTTGATGATTCGATAGTCCTTGCGGTAGTGCTGTTTGAGGTCGCGCTCGACCGCATTGCGGACCTGTTCATCGTCGTCGACCGTGAAGATAATCGGTTTTGTCATTTTTCTATGACGGCTCTGTGATGGTTTCGCCGTCTACGACGGCGGCTGAGGACGGCTCAGCGATTGGTAGCTTGACCTTGAAACGGGTGGCTCCGGGCTTCGAGTCGACAGAGATCTGCCCCCCGTGCTTCTCCACTACAATGCCGTGGCTGATATTGAGCCCCAGGCCGGTGCCCTCGCCCGGCGCCTTGGTGGTGAAGAACGGATCGAAGATCTTCTCTCGAGCCTCGTTCGGGATCCCGGGTCCGGTGTCGGCAACCTCGACGACGACCCAACTGTCGTCCTCGTACGCCTTCAGCTCGAGTGAACCCTTACCGTCCATGGCACTGATGGCGTTGTCGATAAGGTTCGTCCAGACCTGGTTGAGCTCACTGCCGTAGCCCTGAATTCTCGGCAGATCCTGGGTGTAGTCGAGCTCGACGGTGATGCCGTCTCGAAGCCTGCTGCTCAGCATGACCAGAGTGTCGTCCAGCCCCTCGCGCACATCGACCGATTGAATGGGGGCCCGATCCATAAAGGAGTAGCCCTTGAGGGCCTTGACGATTTCCGCGATGCGTCGGGCCCCGTGGCCTATCTCCTCGAGCAGCGTGTAGACCGTGAACTTACTGGCAAAGTAATCGACTACGACCGGTGTCACCGAGGAGTCGAAGTTCTTGGTTAGTTCTTCCAACTCGGCGGCGCAGAGCCCCATCGTCACGAGTGTCGAGGCCGACTCCCACGGGTCTTCGATGCCGTTCCGCTCGAGCCAGTCTTCCACCTCTTGTTCGAGATCGCTGCGGGCAATCGGGTCGAGTGAGCTGGGCTTTTTCGCTCGTTCCTCGGCCTCCTCTTCGAGTTTTGCGACGAGGTCCTGCTGCGTGCTCGAAAGACCCGCTGCGCCAAGAGCGAATCGAGCGCTCTCGAGCCGAGCGATCGAAGTTCCGAGATGGTCCACCCCTTGTGTGGCTATTGCCGCCGGGTTGTTGAGCTCGTGCGCCATGCCGGCGCTCAGCCGGCCCAGGGTCGCGAGTCTCTCGCTCTGCCGCAGCATGACTTCCTGCTGGAGGTAGGCCAGCTCGAGATCCCGGAGCTTTTGTTGCTCCCAGAGGAAGTGCACCTTGCGGTGGAAGAAACCGCACACCATCGCCAGACACTTGACGTCGAGATCGGTGAAGGGCTGGCGTCGCTTGCAGAATATGTAGAGAGCCTGAGTCTTGCCATCCTCGACCAGGGTATTCACCGAGATCTGTTCGAGATCGTCTTTCTGAAAATGTTTGGGGAGTCTCTCCAGAGCGTCACTCATCGATTCACCGCTGAGGATGCGTGTCTTGCGGTCACGCCACAGCTCCGCTTCGAGACTCGACAGGGCTGCCGGGTAGGTGCGCATGACGTCCGCGCTGCCTCGATAGCCATCGACGACAATGGCTGTCGTTTCCGGCCCAGTGGCCTCCTCCGGGTCACCGTCGAAGCAGAGGTAGCGCCAGGAGTAGACATCCGCGATGTATTTGAGCCGGCGGGCCAAAACCTCACCGACAGACTCGATATCGCTCGCCGCGTTGATCACACCGGTCATCTCGAAGAGCGCCTCGTATCGCGACACCTTCGAGAGGAGATCCTGCATCGAGGATTGCGAGCTGTTCGTGTGGTCGTTCATCGAGATCTACCCAACGCCCTTGTCAGCTCGGCATCGCCCGTCGTGTAACAGGAGAGACTCCGAACTGTCTCTTGAAGGCCCTCGAGAAGTGGCTCCGACTGGAGAAACCCACCCGACGGGCGAGGGTCTTCATCGGTATGTCGTCACCCTGCTCCAGGAGTTTCCAGGCGCGCTCCAGACGGATACGGCGCACCATGCTCATCGGCGGCAGGCCAAAAGCGCTCGCAAAGGTCTCAGCAAAGGCCGATCGGCTCATCGATGCCACATCGGCCAGCGACTCCACGGTGTGGGGGTCGGCCGGATTCTGCAGAATCCGGTCCAGGGCCCGAGCCAGGCGCTCGTCTTCCAGAGCTGCCAACCACGGCAAAGAGCAGGTGCCGCTCTCACAGAGGCGACGGAAGAGATAGACGATGCACTGACTCATGAGGGCCGCCTTCATAGCTTCGCTTCCCGGACCTGCTCCGGATTGTTCGGTCAGAATGTCTTTGAAGGCG
>CALILB010000247.1 GCA_938016625.1 uncultured bacterium
TTCACCCCCGCGTCCAGTAGGTCGTAGGTGTCGGTGCGCCCGCTGGCCCGAGCCAGGATGGTCAGGTGTGGGAAGTGTTTGCGGGCGGTCTCTACCAGTTCCAGCGTCTTTTCTGGACTATCGAGGGCGAGGACGAGAAGCCGCGCCTTCTCCGCTCCCGCCGCCTCCAGGAGCTCGTACCGGGAGGCGTCGCCATAGAACACGCGGAAGCCCAGCTTGCGGAGCACATCCACGTTGTCGGAATCGAGATCCAGAACCGTGGTTTCGACACCGTTGGCACGCAAGAGCCGGCCCACGATCCGACCGAAACGGCCGAAGCCGGCGATGATGACCGGGTTTTCTTCGGCAAGATCGTCGGCGGCCCGCTCGTCTGCCTCCGATGTGCCCACCCGGGGCAGAAGCACCTTTTCACCCAGCAGGAGGAGGAGCGGCGTGGCGGCCATCGAGAGAGCCACTATGGCCACCAGCGGATCGATGACCTCGGGCTCGAGAATGCCGTTGCGACCGGCGAAGGCGGACAGCACGAAGGCGAATTCACCACCCTGGGCCAGGGCCAGAGAGAAGAGCAACCCCTGGTCGAGACCGAGGCGAAACGCTTTGGCGAGGGCCAGGAGAATAACGCCCTTCACCGCCACCAGGACCAAAGCCAGACCGACGATCGTGCCCGGTCGACTGCCGATGAGGTCGAAGTCTATCGACGCACCGACGGCGATGAAGAAGAGCCCCAAGAGCAGACCCTTGAAGGGCTGGATGTCGCTCTCGAGCTCGTGCCGGTATTCGCTGTTGGCCAGTACCACCCCCGCGAGAAAGGCACCCAGGGCCGGGCTCAGCCCGACGCGGCTCATGAGGATCGAGGTGCCGACCACCAGGAGCAGTGCGGCGGCCGTGAACATCTCCCGCAGCCGTGTGCGGGCGATGGCGCGAAACAGCGGGCGCACGAGGAAGCGTCCGATGAGCACCACCATAGAGACCGCTGCCAGCACCACCAGCGTCTCGGCCCAACCCGGCAACCCGTCGGTCCACAGCGCCCCGCCATGCCCACCGCCGTGCCCTGAGTCGGCTCCCATGCGAAAGCCAGGGGGAGCCAGCAGCGGCAGCAGGGCCAAAAGCGGAATCACCGCCATGTCCTGAAAGAGCAGCACGGCAAAGGAGCTTTGTCCCGCCGCCGTCTTCATCAGTCCCTTCTCAGCCAGGGTCTGCAGGACGATGGCTGTCGACGACAGGGCGAGCATGAGACCGATGGCGAGCGCCGCCCGCCAGTCCAGACCCAGGAAAAGGGTGATGACCGCCAGTGCCCCGGCGGTGATTCCCACCTGTAGCCCCCCGAGCCCCAGTACTGCCGTACGCAGACGCCAGAGTCGAGCGGGATCGAGCTCGAGGCCGATCAAAAAGAGCATCATCACCACCCCGAACTCGGCGAACTGCATGACATCGCGGCCTTCTTCTCCGACCAGGTGAAAACCAAAAGGACCGATGACGACACCGGCCAGCAGATAGCCAAGAACCGAGCCCAGACCCATACGCTTGGCGATGGGAACCGCGACAACGGCCGCCGCCAGATAGACGAACGCTTGAAAGATGAAGTCTTCGCCGTGCACGTGCTCTCCTCCTAGTCAGCTCGGTCGCCGTCGCGGATGAGGGCGTCCAGATCGTCGTTCAGGCGCGAGCGCTCGCGCGCCGCCGCCAGGTCGAGCCGGCCGTCGCGGAGCGCTTCCACCGCCCGGCGATAGTCGGCCGCGTGCCGCTCCATCTGCTCGACACTCATTCGGTGGGTGCCGTGGACGGCAAAAGGCGGCAGCCAGTCCATACCGCACAAGCGTGCGGTCTGCTCGATCGGCCTGAGCAGCTCCGCCATGGTGAATCGGTTGTGCCCCTCCGGCTGATAGGCCTCTTCACGACCTCCGGCGGTAATCGCCGACAGAATGCGCTTGCCCTGAAGAGCCGTGCCCTCGCTGCCGTAGGCCCATCCATGCTCCAGCACCAGGTCCTCCCACTGCTTCAGCAGCGCCGGGGTGCTGTACCAGAAGAAGGGGTGCTGAAGGATGACGAGGTCCGCGTCCGCCAGCAGCCGCTGCTCCCGGCCGACGTCCACATCGAACTCCGGATATTCCTCGTAGAGATCGTTGAAAGTAACTCCGGCCAGCTTTCTCACCGCCGCCGCCAGACGGTTGTTTACCCGCGACTTCTCTACCGCCGGATGGGCGAAAAGGATCAGGATTCGGGGATGAGCTTCTCTGGTCATCAGCAGAGGTCGGATCCACTGGCAGCGTCGGTGGTCTGCCTCCCCAGTCTACCCAGGATGGCTCCTATCCTATTGGCGAGGCCGACAGACGAGCTGGGTGCCGAACCAATCGACGGTGGCCTCTCCCTGGTGCTCCCAGAACTCCACGTTGGCCGCGACATACCTGGCGCCGCTGCCCGAGGGCGCCAGGAAGGCGATGACCTGGTCGTCGCCGTAGGTGATGACGGCCGAGGGGGGCTCGGTCTGCTGATAGAAGACAACGGTGAAAGGCTTGTGCTCGGCATCCGGGCAGTCGAAGCCGACCACGGCAGGGACTTCCAGCTGGCCCGATTGGATCTGGATCTCGACGATGCGGGTCCGGTAGCTCTCCTCGACACAGCGACGCTTGTCCTCGGCCTTCCAGCAGTCGTTGCGGCCCTTGATCCAGCCCCTTTGAAAGGCCCGTTGAGCCGCCACTTCCTCCTGCGGCCAGCCGGCGAGCGCCTCCTTCCAAATCTCCGCCAGCTTGCGATCGAGAGTGGCGAGGTCCGCGTCGGTGCAGATCAACTCCTCGACCTCGCCACTCGCTTGGCTGCACTCGAAACTGGGCTCGACGGCAGAAACCGGGTCTCCTGCAGGCCAAAGTCCCAGCGCCAGGGTGGCGAACAGCGCCCAGCCACTCACGGGTAGTGAAGACATCTTTCCTTCCATGGTCTCTGTTCCTCCCACGAACCGGATCAGAAGCGATCC
>CALILB010000248.1 GCA_938016625.1 uncultured bacterium
GCCTTCAACATGGAGGAGTTCGAGTTCGACAGATTCAAGCAGGTAACGCGACGGCATCTCCGGATCAACCTTTGGGCTCAGTTTCTGTCGACTCTGTCCAGCCCGGTCGTCGAGTCGCTCGGTGTTATCGGCATGGCCGCGATGCTGGTCTTCGCCGGGAGACAGATCCGTGCCGGTGAGCTGTCGGCCTCTCTGTTTGTCGCCTTTCTCGTCAACCTGATATGGATGTATGAGCCCGTTCGCAAGCTCAATAAAGTAAACCTGGTCTTGCAGCAATCTCTGGCGGCCGCGCGACGAGTCCACGACGTCATGGAGATCCCTAACGAGGTCGATGAAAAGCCGGATGCGATGGAGCTCAATGGTGTAGAGCAGGGCATCGTTTTCGACAAGGTCTCGTTTGCCTACGACGCGCCTCGGGTGCTGCACGAAGTCGATCTGACCATTCGCAAGGGGGAGACCGTAGCGTTGGTCGGCCCGTCGGGAGCCGGCAAGTCGACCCTGATCAACCTGCTCCCACGCTTCTTCGATCCCGATGCGGGTAGCGTGAGCATCGACGGTCTCGACATCCGAGATGTGACGCTCGACAGCCTGCACGCGGTCATAGGCATGGTCACCCAGATCACGGTGCTGTTCGACGACACCATACGCAACAACATCGCCTATGGGCGCCGCGATCTGCCGCTGGTGATGATCCGCGAAGCTGCCGCTGCGGCCTACGCCGACAAGTTCATCATGGAGATGCCCGACGGCTATGAGACCGTGATCGGGGAGTCGGGTCTGCGCCTGTCCAGCGGTCAGCGCCAGAGATTGGCGATTGCGCGGGCGCTGCTCAAGAACGCGCCCATACTGATCCTCGACGAGGCGACCTCCCATCTCGATTCGGAGTCCGAATACCTTGTTCAAAAAGCGCTGCACAACCTGATGCAGGGCCGTACCACGCTGGTAATTGCACACCGCTTGTCGACGGTGATGAGTGCGGATCGAATCGTGGTTCTGGACGACGGACGTATCGTCGAAGGTGGGGCCCACGAGGAGCTGCTGAAGATGGAAGGTGTCTACCGACGCCTCTACGATTTGCAGTTCGATGTGTAGGTGAGGGTGGTCGGCGATGCGCAGCATGACCGGGTTCGGACAGGCGACAGGTGAGAACTCCACCTATCGCGTCGCGGTCACGGTACGAAGCGTCAACCACCGATATCTCGATCTGGTCATCAGACTCAGAGACGAGTACCGCCATCTCGAACCTTCCCTGAGGGAGTTGATCGGAGAGCAGATGGCACGCGGTCGGGTGGAGGTGCGCGTCGACATCGAACCGCTCGCCAGCCCGGAGATCAGTGTCGACTTACGGACCGATGCGGTCGAGGCGATCGAGCGGGCGGTTCGGGAACTAGCCGCGGGAGGCCTCGTTTCTCAGGTCATCTCGCTCAGCGATCTGTTGCGCATGCCGGATGTCGTGCGCGTTACTTCCGCCCCGGCGGCCTGGTCCGATGAGGACCGGGCGCTCTTCGATACGACCACCGAGGAGGCCCTGAAGGAGGTAGTGGCGCTGCGTGCACAAGAGGGAAAGGACCTGGCCGACTATCTGCGCGGGCATCTCGAAAAGCTTTCCGGATTGGCGGAGGAGATCGAGGTCAGGCGGCCTTTATTCCAGCAGGAGCTGGCTGGAAGATTAGAAGAACGGATCGCAGAGATGACCGACATCGACAAGGTCCCGGCCGACAGAATTGCTCAAGAGATCGCTTTTCAGGTGGACCGAAGCGATGTCCAGGAGGAGTTGGATCGGCTCGGCTCGCACCTATCCCACTTTCGCAAGCTGCTCGAGGAGGAGGGATCGGTGGGAAAGCGACTGGACTTCCTTTCACAGGAGCTCCTGCGAGAGCTCAACACGCTCGGGTCCAAGGGTCGGGACGTGGAGACGATCCGCTTTGTTCTCGATGCCAAGCTGCTCTGCGAGCAATTGCGCGAACAGGTTCAAAACATCGAGTGAGAGGGCAGACAATCTGATGGCGAGGGGCGAGCTTTTTATCGTTTCGGCGCCTTCTGGCGCCGGCAAGTCGACTCTTATCCGCAAGGCAATCGAAGAAGGGTTGGCTGGGCACCGGGGCGTGACTTTTTCTGTCAGCCACACGACTCGCAAGCCACGCGCGGGGGAGGTCGATGGCAAGGACTATCACTTTGTCGATTCGAAGACCTTCCAGACCATGGTGGCCGAGGAGAAATTCCTCGAATGGGCCGAAGTCCACAACAAGCTCTACGGCACCTCGCTGGCCGAAGTCCTGCCACGGCTCGATGAGGGAATCGATGTCATCCTGGAGATCGATGTCCAGGGCGCGGAGCAGGTGCTCGAGCGCATGCCGGAGGGGGTAGGCGTTTTCATTCTGCCCCCCAGCTCGGAGGTCCTCAGCCGGCGTCTTCACCTCCGAGGCCTGGACGACAAGGAGGAGATTGCCCGTCGACTAGCTGTATCTCTTTGGGAAATCAGGCGTTATACGCAATATCAGTATGTTATTATCAACGATGATCTGGACCGGGCCAGTGATCACCTGACAGCCATCATCCTCGAAAAGCGCCCGCGGCTCGAACGCCAGCAAGAAAGGGTCGAGCAGATCCTGCGCGATTTCGAGGCTGCTCACGGTCGAGATTGACGTCGGAAAAGCCCGGTGACGGGCTGAAAAAGCAAAGAACTCAAGGAGAAGGTTGCCATTATGGACAGAATGCCCGAACGAATCGACAGTAAATTTCGCTATGTTCTCCTAGCCGCCCTGCGCGCCGAGCAGATGATGCGTGGAGGGCGGCCAAAGATCGATATGGGGGTCAAGAAGTCCACGCGAGTGGCCATGGAGGAGATCTCCAACGATCTCGTGGACTGGGGGATGGGTCCCGCCGAAGAGGAGCTGATCGAAGAGGAAGAGGAGCTCGAAGTCGAGGCATGATCCCCGGCTCGAACATCCTTCTCGGTGTCACCGGTGGCGTTGCCGCCTTCAAGGCCGCCGATCTGGTTCGCCGTCTAAAGGAGCGCGGGCACAATGTGCGCTGTGCCATGACCCGCAGCGCCGAGGCGTTTGTCACGCCTCTCACTCTCGAAGTCTTGAGTGGCCATTCCGTCTACCGCGAAGAGTACCTGCAACCCGACAACCAGGGCGAAGAGCTACACATCAGTGCGGCCGGATGGGCCGACGTCCTGTGTGTGGCGCCGGTGACCGCCCATACCCTGGCCCGTCTGGCGCTGGGTCTGGCCGACGACTTCCTGACCACCACGGCGCTGGCCTTTTCGGGTCCGGTCGTGTTGGCTCCGGCCATGCACACCGCGATGTGGCAAAAGGAGTCGGTTCAGGACCACGTGGATGTGTTGAAGAGTCGGGGTGCTCACTTCGTTGGGCCGGTTGACGGCCCGCTGGCTTCCGGGGAGACCGGCATGGGCAGAATGGCGGAGCCGGAGGCGATCGTTCACGAAATCGAGCTGGCCCTGGGTGACCGTGATCTGGTCGGCAAGACGGTCCTGGTGTCGGCTGGCCCCACTCAGGAGCCCTTGGATCCGGTGCGCTACATGTCGAACCGTTCGAGCGGCCGCATGGGTTTTGCCCTGGCCGAAGCGGCGGCCCGGCGGGGGGCACGCGTGGTGCTAGTGGCGGGGCCCGTTGGCCTGGAGACCCCACCGGGAGTCTCCCGCGCCGATGTGGTGACCGCCCGCGAGATGCGCGACACCATCAACGAGCTGGCACCGGAAGCCGATGTCATCGTCATGGCAGCCGCCGTGTCGGACTTTCGCCCCAGCGAGGTGAGCGAGAAGAAGATCAAGAAGAGGGTGGGAGTGCCGCAACTGTCCCTGGAGAGCAATCCCGATATTCTGGCCGGACTCGAGGAACTGGCGCCGGACGCCCTGCGCATCGGTTTTGCAGCCGAGACGGGGGATGTTGTCGAAGCGGCCCGCGGCAAGCTCGAAGCAAAGAA
>CALILB010000249.1 GCA_938016625.1 uncultured bacterium
CCGGGTAACTCGACCTCGCCGTGGTCCTGCTCGGCAACCCAGCCGAGGATGTCCATCCCCTCTTTCCAGTTGCCGACCCGGCACTTCTCGATGCCCTCTTCGGCTCTTCTTTTGAGTTCCGCGGTCATGTCCGGTCCTTGATAGCCTGTCGACCTACAGAGGCTGGTTCAGCCTCCAAAATGCTACCTCAACAGGGAGATGGCCTGCAGTGAAGGGGTCAACTATGGCGCAGGTGAGCGCCGGGCTGGGGAGGTTTCCCCTTGAAAACCTTGTGAAGTGTTAGGCCGGAGGGGTGGTCGAAGGGCTGGATCGTCAGCACCTCGACCCGGCCCTGGAAGTAGTCGCTCAGCACGATGGTTCTGCCCAGACCCCGGCGAATCGAGATGAAGTGGTTGCGCTCGCCCAGCTGGTAGGCGAAGGCGTCGTAGCTCTCTTCGCCGATCTGGAGGTCGACCACCTCGAAAACACCGACGAACTCGCCTTTGGGGTCCTGCCGGTCGTAGAAGGCCAGCTTGTCGGCCAGAGAGAGCTGGTAGCGCTCCTTGTGATAGGGCACAAAGACCCGCATCATCTGGGCGGATCTGCGGAGCAGGGCGAGGCGCTCCGTGGTGCTGGCCGCCGATTCCGCCTCCCGCTCCAGGTCGGTCAGCGACCGCGCACCGATTCCTTCCTCGCGAAGGTGCTTCCGTGCCTCGTCCGTGGAGAGAGATTCCAGCAGCGCCCCGAAGTCACGGGCGTGATAGGCCTCCGCCAAACGGGGGAAGAACTCTTCCTTGAATTGCTGTGCCTCTCTGGTGGATTCGGCTTTCTCGGTCGCATACGGATAGAAGACCAGCGCACCGTCGTGCACATAGATCAGACCGCCGGGATTGACGCCGAACGGCGACGAGAAGAGAGTCTCGATCGACCTCGTTGTTGCCGGATTTCTGACCAGATCGGTGAGGTCGGCCTCCTCGAAGTGGGGCCGGGAGAAGTAGCGGACAACGGCACGGTAGGAGACCTGGTGCTGAAGCTCGAGAGCACAGGCTCCAAAACCGAGCACTATCAGAACGATGGATAGACCCGAAAGGGCAGCCCGAACATATCGTCGATTGACGAAGCAGCGGAGCTGATGCAGGCGATCACCCATCATTTCTTCACCCCGGGGATGGCGACAGCCACTGACGGCCGACCCCGGCCCGTCCTTCTCACAGCGTAGGGAACGGCCGTCAGGAAGCCGTCAACATACATACGCATTTGTCGATGAGTCGGTTGCCTCACTCTTTGTCCAGCCTGGCGGCCTGTCGCAGCAGGCGGGCAAAGGCTCGGGGACGGATATCTTCTATTTGCCGGACCTTGATATGACGGAGTTTCTTGCCGTCGCCCTCGAGCGGTGTATTTCCCGCCCGCAGGTCGGCCCCGCGGTAGAAGCCGAGGCTGGCGTGGTCCTTGGCGGCCGCGAGATAACAGACGATCCGGCTCAGTGAATAGACGGGCCGACCCCACTTGATCTCCTCGCGGGCGTCGGGAAGTGTCTCTCGCACGAGCTGGCGCAACTGGAGCAGCAGCGGCCGCACGGGGGGCGCCGCGCGCTGGATAAAGGCCTCCACCTGACTCTGGGGGCTTTGGGTCGCCTTGCTCATGGCCAAAAGGCGAGTTTATAGCATGCCTCCCTAACCCTCGAGGACGATGCGGTCGCGCAAACGCTCGGCCGCGGGGGATTGTGGGGCGTAGGTGAGAATCTTCTGGATGCGCTCGAGTCCTTTGACGTGGTCACCGACACTCTGGTAGAGGATCAGCTCGCCATACAACTCGTCGGCCAGCTGGTTTAGACGCTGGTTGACTGTCTCGACATGCCCGCCCTGAGGAAATTGGCGCAGATAGTCGGCACCATTGGCCATGTCTTCGTATTCGGGCGCCAGGCGCCGGAGCCGCTCGGCGGCCAGGCTTTGAAGATCGGGGTCTTCGCTGATCGAGGTGAGCTGCTCGAGGGCCGCGAGCTGCTCGAGGCCCGGTGCCATCCTCCTCAAGCCGGCCTGGGCTGTCTCCCGGGTCTTGCTGTCCGCAGCCCGCTCCCAGACCTCCAGGTAGCGGGCAACGGCATCGCTCTGGCGCCCCATACGGCCGTAGGCGGTGGCCAGCGCCAGGGAGACTTCCGCCGCCTCGGGGGCATCGGGAAAGTTGCTCAGAAAGGTCTCCAGAAAGTCGACCTGATAGACGCCGCCGCCGAACACCTCGGCCGCCTCGGGGTAGACCTCCTGACGGACCTTGCCGATCTCCTCCATCTCCCCGGCCAGGGTCGCCAGCAGGGCGCTGTCCGGGGTCAGCAACGAGACCTGGTCGAAGTGCTTCTGGTACTGCTGGAGAAGAGCGGTCAAGTCTCGCGACAGCGGCTTCTTGGCCACCTCGATCTCGCGTAGCTCGTGCAGTTGCTCGAGCCGAATTCCGTCGGCAGCAGGACCCTTTGGCCAAGCCACCAGGGCCTCCTCTTTGAGCACCCTGGCCAGCTCGGGATTCACCTTTTCGTGCCCGAGGAACGAGAGCAGGGTCGCCTGGGTGCGGGTTCGATAGGCATCCGCCGAATCGGGGGGTTGGATCAAGAGCTCCTTTTCGCGCGCCGACGCAGCCTGAACCCGCTCCTCGAAGAAGGGATGGGTCCGCCAATAGCCGTACTCTCGGGACTGGGGAAGATGGGTCCTCATCTTGTCCATGAGCTGGCGCGTGCCGTCCGGATCGAAGCCGGCGGTGGCTGCCAGTCGCTGTCCCTCCTCGTCCGACTCGTCCTCGAAGTTCCGGCTGTAGCTGCGCATAAGCAGCTCGGTGATCACCGCGCCGGCGGCTGCGGTCCCCTGGATGATGTCTCCGCCGGAGCCACTCGAGCCGTAGGGATCGTAGACGGTTCCGGGTGTTCCCCCACGGTTGTCGTTTTGCGAGGCGCTGATCATGACGCCGACCAGCAGTGCCTGGCTGAGCACATTGAGGAGGGTTGCGCGGCGCTGGATCCGGGTACCGTGTTTGAGCACCACGTGACCGATCTCGTGGCCCAGGAGCCCGGCCAACATGTCGTCGTTGAGCCCCATGTCCAGCATGCCCTTGGTGATGAAGATCTGCCCGCCCGGCAGTGCGAAGGCGTTGGGCTCGGGCATGTCGATGAGATAGAAGGTAAAGGGAAAGTCCTGGAATTTCGACTCCTGGGCAAGCCGGTAGCCGATGGCCGCCATCCGCTCGAGCTCCTCAGGGTTGTCGTACCGGCCGTAATAGTCGAGGGCCTGTTGGGCCGCTTTGGCACTCTTGACGAACAGATCCGGGTTGGCGATGGTCTGGGCGGGCAGCGGCGCGGTGGAGGCGACCAGCAGGAGAACCGCGGTGCTGGTGAGGGCCAGGAATCTCTTCATGACC
>CALILB010000250.1 GCA_938016625.1 uncultured bacterium
CCGTAGTGGAGGTCACCGAGCAACCGGTAGACCGAGCTCTCCCGGACTCCCAGATCGATCGCTTGCCGGCAGGCTTCTATCGCCGCCTCGGTCTGCCCGCTGCCCTCCAGACCGGCAGCCAACAGATGGTGGAGCGACCCGCCGGCGGGCATGGACGAGAGGGCTCTCCTCGCCAAACAAGTAGCGAGATCGTCGGCACCCATGGCGTGAGCCGCCTGCGCGGCCCGCGCCTCGAGCAAGGCCACACCGGGCAGCCACTCCAGAAGCTGCTCGTACCCGGCCATGGCGCTCCAATGATCGTCACTCCGGTCGGCAGCTTCGATCAGCAGCAGCCGCGCGGGAACGTGGTGTGGGCGCTCGGTCACGATCTCGGTGGCCAGACGGGTGGCCGTCTCCTCCTCTCCACGCTCCAATGAACGCGAGGCCCGGAGGTACTTTCTCCCCAACTCGGGAAAGACCTCGGGCTGGGTCGCCGCCGCACCCTCACCCAGGACCTGTGCCAGCAGAAGACCCGGCACCGGATCGCGGTCATCCATGTTGACGGCGATGCGTAGAGGTGCCTCGACCGACCCGGGCTCGCCCTGGCGGAGATGACGAACACCTAGGGCCAGATAGGCCTGCGGTAGCTCCAGATTTCGACCAACGGCGCTGTTCAGAGCGGCCAGGCCGTTCGACTCGTCGTCATCGAGGGCGAGCAGGAGCAAGGTAGCCGCCGCCTCTTCGGCGGCATTGCTTGTGCTGGGCAACGCCTCGAGAACGGAACTGGCCTCCTCGTCCCGCTGAAGATGGACAAGCAACTCGCCCAGCAGGAGATTGGTGCTGGCGGGGGCACCGGGTAGTGCCACTGCCGCCCGGAGATCGTCGAGCCCCGGCTCGACTTCCCCCAGAAAGAGGTACGCCCGCGCACGGCCCTCGAGGGCCGATCCAAATCGGGGTGCCTTGTCCAAGGCATGGCCAAAGGACTTTCGCGCTTCTGCCGGTCGCTGGGTGAGGAGCTGTACCCGGCCCAGCAGGTGCCACGCCATGAAGACCCGTGGCACCTGCGAGTCTGCGGCCACCTCGAGGTGCTTCTCCGCCCCGGCCAAATCTCCGCGCTCGAGGGACAGTCGGCCGAGCTGCAAGTGAGCGGCACCGTTGGCGGGGTCGATCTCGAGAACCTGCTCCAGAAGCTCACTTGCCTCGGGCGCATTCCCCGCCCGCAGCAACGCCATGGCCTCCCCCACCAGTTCCTGAACCGATTGCCTCTGTGCGCCGGCCGAATTCGCTACCCACAGCAGTAGGCAGACGACCATCAGGGCAACCAACTGACGCGCTAGTCTCATGTGGCCAAATCGGCTTGGAGCACTCCCTCGGCGAAAGCCTATCTCAGACGGTCGGAGCCACCTCAGGCGGCCTCGATATACTCAGCGACCGAAACTCACCAATAACCGGGAGAGGGCTGCAAAATGACCGAATTCCTGATCGAGCTGCCACATGGCGACGAGCGTATGGCCTGCATCAAAGCGCTACGAGCCATCCACGAGTACGGCTCGCACTTCGTGACACAAGCACACTGGGGATGCAGAGATGGCGTTCACTCCGGCTGGATGATCGCCGAGCTACCCAGCCGAGACGAGGCGATGCTGATGATTCCACCCGAGTTTCGCGCCGACGCTCGGATCGTCCAGCTCAACTATTTCACCCCGGAAGAGATCGTCTCCTACATAGCCGAGCTCGAGGAGTGAACACGGCTCGGATCCGCCGAGTCCCGCCTACTTCTCACGACCGCCGAGCAGGACCTCCTGCAGCTCGTCGAGCTCTTCCCAGCGACCCTCGGACGCCAGCTTGGCCTGATCGGGCCAGCTCTTGGGGTCGTGAATGCGGTAGTGCTCTCCCGCTCGGGAGAGGATCTTTCTGAGCCTGTCCAGCGGCGCCCCAGCCAGCTCTTCCCAGGTGTAGATCTCGTCCTTGTTGAGCAGCTTTTCAATCTTGGGTCCGATGCCCTCGATCACCTTGAGGTCGTCCCGTTTGACCGGAGCACCCGCGGCGGCGAGCCGTTTCTCCCAGGCCGCTTCGAGCTCGGAAATCTTGTTGTGGCAGAGCAGCGCACGCAGCGCCCAGCCGATCAGAAAGCCGAGAAGCGCCGCGAGTAATAGGCAAATCATCATTTGTCCGATGAGATATGACATGACTCAGTTCTCCTTCAGAGCGTGGAACTCGGTTCTGCGATTCAGTTGCTGGCCCTCGGGCGTGGCGTTCGAGGCCATCGGTCGGGTCGGACCATAGCCGATGGTCTCAAATCGGTCGGGGTTCAGCCCGGCCGCGACGAAATAGTCCCTGACCGACTCCGCACGGCGTGCGCTGAGCTCGAGGTTGTACTCCAGTGTCTGTCGGGAATCGGTATGGCCGGAGACTTCGATGCGGCCTGGCGTGGCCTTCAAGATCTCCACGACCATGTCCAGAACACGCCGACCCTCGGCCGTAAACTCGGCGCTGTCGGTCGCGAACTCCACGTACTCGACTTGTAGCAAGGTATCGAGGCTCGACTGCAGGATCTCACGCTGATCAACAGGCTCACGCACGGTCAGCTGGTCCACTATTTCGTAGCCGGGGAAGACAGTGGCG
>CALILB010000251.1 GCA_938016625.1 uncultured bacterium
TATCAGGACGGGCTCGAGATCGATCTCGGCCGTTTCGATCTCGAGGAGATCGAGGTCCTCGACGGCTCGGTGCGGATGATCGTCGTGGCGCGGATCTAGCTACCGTCGGTCAAACTGCCTCGATATCGTGGATCCTGCCGACGTCGATCGCCAGCGGGCGGGAGAAGCGCGCAAAGATGAGACCGGTCCCCAGCGCCAGGCCAAAGAGCCCGACCATGGCCTCGAAAGTGACCAGCACGTTGGCTCCCGGGCTGGCCGGAACGATATGTCCATAACCGATCGTCGACAGCGTGTGGACGCTGAAGAAAAAGGCCTGCCCAAGGCGACCGCCACCGGTCGCAGCCAGGCCGCCTTCCAAGGCGTCGGGTCCACAAAACAGATACCCCGCAGCAAAGATCGCGTTGGCAGTGAGATACGCCATGATCGCGAGCAAGAAAAAGCGTGGCCAGGACATAGACAGAAGTGAGTAATAGAGACTCAATGCCGACCGGATCCCCCGACCCTTGCGCAGGACGTTGAAGCTTCCGTCCCGGTTGAGCAGCCGGCGCTGGGTGTCTCGCGCCACCACCGATCCGAAACCGAGATCACGATCCTCGCTGCGTGCAAACTCCTGGCTCTCGCTCATGTCTGAACACCTTGGCCGGACAACTTCTCGTTGAAGACGGTCACACTCCTGCCCTCTTTGCTGTCAGGTCAGGATACAAAAAACCGCCGGCGCTGATCGCCGGCGGTTCTCGTTGGGACCTCTTCGGGTTCCGGATCGACTATTGGAGGAGCTTGGAGCTCTCGTTGACCGCGATCCAGTTGTACCAGAAGGTATCGAAGCCGGTGACGGTCTTGAGACCGTCGCTTCCGGACGCCTCGGCGCGAGCCAGGAGCTCGGCGGCATCGGCGTCTGCTGCCTTGTCGGCTGCGATGAGATACGCCTTGGTGGATTCGAAGAGCGACGCCCCGGGGCTCCGGTAGAGCAGTAGCTGCTGGCCTGCGAGTCCTTCCACCTCGAACAGCCGACCCCCCTCGTAGGCGACGTGCGGCACGGCCCAGGGCTGGTCACCCACCCAGAAGGTGAAGATGGCCTCCTTGGGCTCGAGGCGGTGGTCGGTGATCTTCAGATCGCGAAAGGTCTCATCCGACGAGAAGTAGTTGTCATACGGGTTGTTCTCGATGTGCTCCACCCCACCGACCGAGAGGACTCGGGTGTCGGGGTACCGAGCCACCCAGTCCTTCCAGGTGCTCTTCTCACCATAGGGAAGCTCGACGAGGTCGACGCCCTCCATCTTGCCGCCGATCGAGTCGGAGGTCATGATCGACCACCAGCTGTCGGTTTCGCGGTCACGCATGACGAGCGACGCGTCCATCAAGGCACCCGAAGCTTCGAGGTTGAGCTCTTTCTTACCGATTTTGCGGTCGTAGACTACGGCCGTGTTGGCCAGCGGTCACCACACGGCGGCGAACTTTTGCTCGCCGATCTGGTCGTTGACCACTTCGTGTCGATTGAGAAGGTTGAGGCTGTAGGCCCGCGCCTGCCCGTCGATCACCACCCCCAGGATCCAGGCGTCGTCGGAGATCTCCGCCTCTGCCGCCGATACGAACCGCGGCTCGAAGACGGCGGCGATGCGGCCCCGGGGCAGAATCTGCTCCACCCCCGGTGGCAGCTCTTCGGCAGCCGCCGCGCAGCTCGCTCCCAACACGGTGCCGGTGAGGATGGCTAGAGTGAAAAGTCCTTTTGTCGTCTTCATGGAATCTCCCCTGAGAAGTCTACCCCGCTGATACGTAGCGGTGCTCGGAAGAGATTGGCCGGTGTCTTCCGGCTGGTGCGGATCGACGGAGGACAGCGCGAAGGGTGGCGCCGGTGGAGGGTCTGCTGGTTGCCGGTCTAGTCGCCCCCGCTTGCGGCTTCTTCGGCCGGGTGGTACTCAAGCATGTGCTTGCCGACCCACTGGGCAACGATGTAGTCGGGGATCTCGCCGATGGTGACCACCATCTCCAGCCGCTCGCCATCGCGCTCGATCTCATAGGTCATCTTTCCCCCAGGCAGCATCCCTTTGTAGGCCTCCTTCACTTCTTTCATGTTCTCGTCCACATAGTCGATGTCATTGAGGACCAGCAGAATGTCCCCGACTTCGAGACCTGCGGCCTCGGCGGGGCTCCCCTCGAAAACCTTCTCGAGAACCACATGGCCTACATCCTTGTCGTAGTCGAAGGTGATGCCCATCCAGCCCTTCTTCTTCAGAGCCGCGGCCATGTCACGGGCGCAGATCGTTGCATCATGTTCGCACTTCTCGTCCTCTTCGGCCGTGAGAGCTGGGGCCTGGGTCAGGAGCGCTAGTGCCATCGTGCCGAGTATCCACTTCTTCATCGCTTTCTTCCTCTCAAATACAGGAGCTGTAGGGATCCCCACTCAGGTCGCAATCGGATGCTCGAGCATCCGGTCCCCCCGCCGGCACGAAAAAGGGCAGCACCGAGAACTCGTCGATCTCCGAGAGATCGGACCCCGGGCTGCTCGTGACCGGCGTGGGCTCCACCTCGCTGCCGGCGGCAAGACTGCTCACCTCGGGCTGGGTACAACCGAGCCCGAGGGACAGGGCTGCCGCAAAGACAGCCACATTAAGGACGCTTCTCCTTACACGCATCACACTCACCTTCAAGATACGAAGAATACAGCAGACGGGTTGCATTTCTTCAATGAGCCCAAACCGGCACGGTTGTCAGATCGAGCCCGAGGAGCCAGGAAGAGGCAAAGTAGAAGACCAGGGTGATGAGCACCACCCCGACCAGATTGAGGACGATGCCGGCCCGTACCATCTCGCGAATCTCGAGCTCTCCCGAGCCAAAGACGATGGCGTTGGGTGGGGTGGCGATCGGCAGCATAAAGGCACAACTGGCCGACAGAGTGGCCGGGATCATGAGCAGGAGTGGGTTGACACCCATGGCCGCGGCGGTACCGGCCAGCACCGGCAACATCACCTCGGTGGTGGCGGTGTTCGAGGTGACCTCGGTCAGAAATGTGAGCAGCAGACAGGTGGCGGCGATGAGAAAGATAGGACTGAGCCCCTGGACCTGGCTGGCGTAGGACTCACCCAGATACTGGGAGAGTCCCGATTCCTTGAAGGCCAGGGCCAGGGCGAATCCGCCTCCAAACAACAACAGGATCCCCCAGGGCAGTCTGACCGCCGTTTCCCAGTTCATCAGCGCCCGCCGCCGGCCAGCTGAGTCGGGCTCACCCGGGATCATAAAGGTGAGCACCGCCATACAAACCGCTACCGTGGCATCGTGAAGATTCCCGCCCGAGAAGGGCTCACCGATCCAACGCTCGAGCAGGCTTGCCCAGCCAGGCAGGTGCACCGCTCCGAGATCGAGATCTCCCCGCGTCATCCACAAGACCGCGGTCGCCGTGAATACCCAGAGCATCCGTCGCTCGGCGAGTCCCATCCTTCCCAGTCGATCCAGCTCACGCCGGATCACTTCGCCCGCCGCCGGGATGGGCTCGCGTCGCAGCCGGTGGGCGACCCGGGTCAGAAACAACCAGGCAACCGGCAGAAAGATCGCCACCAGCGGCAAGAAGGCCAGGGTCCAGCTGCCAAAGGTGATGATCGGGGCCTCGGCGTAAAAGATCTCGACGATACGCAGGAAGGACATATTGGGTGGGGTTCCGATCGGCGTGGCGAGACCCCCGATGGAAGCGGAGTAGGCGATACCCAGGAGCAAGGCCGGCCCAAAGCCGCCCATCGAATTGCCGCCGCTCATCTCGCGCACCGCGCCGATCACCGCCAGGGCGATGGGAAGCATCATCAGGGTGGTGGCGGTGTTGGAGATCCACATGGAGAGAAAGGCCGTGGCCACCATGAACCCCAACACCATGCGCGAGGGGTGGGTACCGAGCGCCCGGACTACATGCAGAGCGATCCGTCGGTGCAGACCCCAGCGCTCCACCCCCAGAGCCAAGATAAAGCCCCCCATGAACAGGAAGGTGATGTTGTTGGCGTAGTTGGCGGCGGTGGTGCCGCTGGGCAGGATCCCCAGCACCGGAAACAGAACCAGGGGAAGCAGTGACGTGGCCGGTATCGGAATCGCCACCGTCATCCACCAGGCCGCCATCAGGACGGTCACCGCCAGCGTGTTGCGGGCCTCTCGGGGCATCTCGAGCAGAAAGGGAGCCAGCAGAAGAGCTGCGGCGAGGGTCAGGGCTACGGTTGCCGTCACCGCCAGTGGACGCCGCCTGCGGGCGGCCGGGACGAGACCCAGGCCGATGACCAGAAGCGCTCCCCCCACCCAGCGCAGGATGGTGGGCGAGGCGCTCGCCAGCAGCGGAATCGACAGGACGGCGAGGAATCCGACCACCCCGGCCACCAACCCGACCAGCCGGCTTGTTCGCCCCTGTTCCGGCTCGCTCCTCACAACACAAGCCTATTCGAATTCCCCCTTCGTCATTCACCGGCGGGCTTGACGAGGGTCGATTTTTTGGGTAGTCTAAAAGTGGCTTTCGGAGTCGTGAATGGCGAGGTGCCCCCGGAGGCCGTCGGCGAATCCTGACCAACCATCAAACCTTGCCGGTGTAGCTGATGATCGATCCCGCGCTAGCCCTTCTCGGAACCTTCCTTCTTGTCGCTGGTCTGGTGGCTCTGCTATGGCCCGACAGGGGGCTGCTGTGGCGTGGCCTGCGTGCCATCCACGCCACCGAGCGGGTCCTCATCGAGGACGCCCTCAAACATCTTTTCGACTGCGAGTACAAGGGACGGATCGCCAATCTACAGAGCCTCTCGGGGGCGCTCTCCGTGTCGGGCAACCGCGGCGCCGAGATTTTGGGGCGTCTCGAAGAGCAGGTGCTGGTCGCTCCAACCGAGACCGGTTACCAGCTCACCCCGGAGGGACGCCGCTACGCCCTACGGGTGGTCCGCATCCACCGTCTCTGGGAGCGCTATCTGTCGGATGAGACCGGTGTCGACCCGGAGGCCTGGCACGACGACGCCGAGCTGCGCGAGCACACCATCTCGAGCGAAGAGGCCGAGCGACTCTCCGCCAGCATGGGGCATCCCCGCTACGACCCCCACGGCGACCCCATCCCCACGGCCGGAGGTGAGATCGTGCCTCCCCAGGGGCGTCCCCTGACCGAGCTGCCGCCGGGGGAGCTGGCCGAGATCGTCCACGTCGAAGACGAGCCACCGGCGGTCTATGCCCAACTGGTGGCGGAAGGCCTCCACCCCGGTATGCGGGTCCGCGTCAACGAGGCCTCGCCCCAGCGCATCCGCTTCGAGGCCGACGCCCAGGAGCATGTTCTGGCGCCGATACTGGCGGCCAATCTCTCGGTACTGCCGCTGCCCAAGGAAGAGCGGATGGAGGGTCCTTTCGAGCGACTCTCGGGCCTCGACCTCGGCGAGCAGGGCACAGTGGTCGCCATCGCGCCGGCGCTGCGTGGTCCCGAGCGCCGGCGGATGCTCGATCTCGGGCTCATCCCGGGCACGGTGGTGACGGCCGAGATTCGCAGCCCCGGTGGCGACCCGACCGGTTACCGCATCCGGGGAGCGGTGATCGCGCTGCGCCAGGAGCAGGCCGAGCAGATCCAGATCGAACGCGTAGCCTGACCGGAAAAAGTGATGAGTCAGCCCTCTCCCGAAGCCTGCGCAACGTGCCCCGCCCACAACGTGGCCAACCTGGTCAAGTTGGGTGTGGACATGGAGAATTACGACTACGTGGTGGCGCTGGCCGGCAACCCCAACACCGGCAAGAGCACGGTCTTCAACTCGCTGACCGGGCTGCGGCAGCACACCGGCAACTGGCCCGGCAAGACGGTGGCGCGCGCCGAAGGCGGGTTCTCCTCGGGTGAGAACCGCTACAAGCTGGTGGATCTGCCCGGGACCTACTCGCTGCTGTCGGCCAGCCTGGATGAAGAGATCGCCCGCAACTTCATCCTCTTTGGCCAGCCCGACGTCACCGTCATCGTGGTCGACGCCACCCGTCTCGAGCGCAATCTCAATCTGGTGCTCCAGGTCCTGGAGATCACCGACCGGGTCGTGGTCTGCCTCAACCTAATGGACGAAGCCCGACGACGGGGGTTGGACATCGACGACCGCCGGCTGGCCCGCGACCTCGGGGTGCCGGTGGTGCCGACCGCCGCCCGCTATGGCGAAGGACTCGTCGAGCTCAACCGCGCCATCACCGAGGTGGCCACCGGCCAGGTCGTCTGCAAGCCGCACCGTGTCGGCGGCCAGTCGGCGGTCCTCAAACGGGCCACGATCCGCCTCGCCGACGAGATCGCGCGGGTCTACCCGAAGCTTCCCAACCCGCAGTGGGTGGCACTGCGTCTGCTGGATGGCGACAGCGAGATCGCCGAGGCGGTGAGAAATGGGGAGTTGGGAGAGCTTCAGGACGACCCGGAGAACGCCGGAACGGCCACCGTCGAAGTGCGGCCGGAAGACACCGAGTCGATTTTCACCGTTGCCTCGCAGTTGCGCTGGCAGGTGGGCAAGGACTTCCACCAGAAACTAATGGAGGTCATCTACACCGAAGCGGCGCGTCTGGCCGATCGGGCCACGACCCGGACCGGTGAGAAGCCCCGCTTCGACTGGGACCGCACCGTCGATCGCCTGGTCACCAGCCGCACCTTTGGTTTTCCACTCATGCTGCTGCTGTTGACGGTGGTCTTCTGGATCACCATCGCCGGCGCCAATGTCCCCTCTGCCATGCTGGCGGAGCTTCTGATCGACAAGCTCCACCCGCTGCTCAAATCGGGGGCCGCGGCCATAGGCTTCCCCTGGTGGCTGAGCGGTCTGCTTATCGACGGCATGTACCTGGCAACCGCCTGGGTGGTGAGCGTCATGCTTCCCCCCATGGCCATCTTTTTTCCGCTCTTTACCCTGCTCGAGGACTTCGGCTACCTGCCACGGGTGGCCTTCAACATGGATCGGGTCTTCAAACGGGTGGGCGCCCACGGCAAACAGGCCCTCACCATGGCCATGGGCTGGGGGTGCAACGCGGCGGCGATCGTCTCGACCCGGATCATCGACAGCCCCCGCGAGCGTCTGATCGCCATCATCACCAACAACTTTGCACTCTGTAACGGTCGCTGGCCGACCCAGATCTTGATCGCCTCGATCTTTGTCGGTGCCCTGGCGCCTGCCTATCTGGGGGGGCTCATCTCGGCGCTGGCAGTGGTGTCGGTGGCCGTGCTGGGAGTGATCCTGACCTTTGCCACTTCCTGGCTGCTGTCGCACACAGTCCTGCGCGGTGAGGTCTCGACCTTCAACCTGGAGCTGCCCCCCTATCGGCCACCAAGGGTCCTCCAGACCATCTACACCTCGCTCATCGACCGCACCCTCATCGTGTTGTGGCGCGCGGTGATCTTCGCGCTGCCGGCGGGTGCGGTCATCTGGCTGGTCTCCAACATCGAGGTGGGTGGCGTGAGCCTGGCCCAGCACATCATCAACGGCCTCGACCCATTTGGTGTGATCCTGGGCTTGAGCGGTCTGATCCTGCTGGCCTACATCATCGCCATACCGGCCAACGAGATCGTCATCCCCACCATCCTCATGCTGACCGTGCTGGTGACGGGGATCGAAGGGGTTGGCGGCGGCAGTGGTGTGATGTTCGAGCTCGACTCCGCGACCGCCACGGCCGAGCTGCTCGCGGCGGGGGGATGGACCCTGCTGATGGCGGTCAACCTGATGCTCTTCAGCCTCGTCCACAACCCCTGCTCGACGACGATCTACACCATCTGGAAGGAGACCCGCAGCGCCAAGTGGACCGCGGTCTCGGCCCTACTTCCCGTTGCGATGGGCTTTTTCCTCTGCTTCCTGGTTGCCCAGGTCTGGCGACTCGTCGCTGCCCTCTAGGCCCCTGCCGTCTTGGCGGCGGCGCGGAATGAGACGAGTTTGTGCCGATCCTCGTCCCAGAGCTTGTAGCGCAGGCACTCCAGGCTCTTTATCAGGCTCAGACGGGTGACGTGGTGGAGCTCCGGGTTTTCCTTGAAGCACTGCTTGAGCCGATAGTTGGGGATCAGGCTCGAAAGGTGATGGACGTGGTGGTAGCCGATATTCCCCGTCAGCCAGTGCAAGACAGCCGGTAGATCGTAGAAGGAGCTGCCCTCGATGCCGGCGGCAAAGAAGCTCCAGTCGGGATGGTGTTCCCAGTAGGTGTCTTCGAATTGGTGCTGCACATAGAACATCCACACACCCAGGGTCCCGGCGATCACGGAAATCGGCACCTGAACCATCAGAAAGCGTCGCACACCAATCGTCAGACCCATGAGGATGATGATGGCCAGCAGCGCCAGATTGGTCCACAAGATGCCTCGCCACTCCCTTTTCCAGGCACGAGGAGTGTCTATGGGGTAGCGGTGCTTGATGACGAATTGCCAAACCGGACCGATGACCAACAGAACGAATGGATTCCGATAGAGCCGGTAGCCGAGCCGCCCGAGTCGAGATCGCTCGCGGTACTCCTTTACCGTGATCGTGTCCACCTCACCGAATTCCCGCCGGTCAAGGTCGCCGGAGCTCGCGTGGTGGATGGCATGGGTCCGCTTCCAGTAGCGATAGGGGGTCAGGGTCATCACACCCAGCCAGAAACCCACGGTGTTGTTTGCGGCCCGGGACCTGAAAAACGAGGCGTGTCCGCAGTCGTGTTGGATGATGAACAGCCGCACCAGAAAGAAGGCGGCCGGAACGGCCAGTGCCAGGGTCAGCCAGTAGGAGACCTCCAGGCTGCGGAGCATCAGATACCAGGTGCCGATGAAGAACAACATCGTGCTCGCCAGCTGGTAGACGCTCTTGCCCAGCTGCGGCTTGGCATAGGGCTTGAGGATCTGGTTCCAAAATCGCGCTGCGCTCTGATTCTCTTTTGCTTCCACTGCTCGTCCTCTTCTTCTACGTCAGAAAGTGTTGCCGGCTGGCCGATATTACCCGAACCTTGTACCGAAGAGCTTGTCGCTGTCAACCCAGAGAGTCACCCAGTCACCTCCGCCCGGCTCACCGGGAGGCCCAGTCCTCCACCTCCTCCACCTCCCTGGGTATCGGCCGGCCGAGTATGCGGTAGCCCTCGTCGAGGACAACCACGTCGTCCTCGATGCGGACACCGCCAAAATCACGATAGACCTCCACACGCTCGTAGTCGATGAACTCCTCGTGCTTGCCTTCGGCCCGCCAGCGGTCGATGAGTTGTGGAATGAAATAGATTCCCGGCTCCACGGTGATGACAAAACCGGGCTGTAACGCGCGGGCGAGGCGCAGATAACCGAGACCGAACTTCGAGCTCCTCTCCGTGGTCTCGTCGTAACCCACGTCGTCCTCGCCCAGGCCCTCCATGTCGTGGACGTCGAGACCCATCATGTGCCCCAGACCGTGGGGGAAGAAGAGGGCATGGGCACCAGCCTCCACCGCCGCCTCCACATCGCCGCGCATCAGCCCCAGCTCGCCGAGTCCGACGGCTATCCGACGTGCGGCCAGAAGGTGGATATCCCGGAACGGCACACCTGGGGCTACGGCCGCGATCGCCTCCTCGAGCGCGGTGTGAACAATCGTGTAGATCTCCTTTTGTCGATCGCTGAACCGGCCGCCGATCGGGATAGTGCGGGTGATATCCCCGGCATAGTGGCCCGGAGACTCGCCTCCCGAATCGTGGATCGCCAGATCCCCCTCCTGCATGATGTTGCCGTGGCTGTGGTTGTGGAGGACTTCGCCCCGCACCGAAAAGATCACCGGAAAGGCCAACGCCCCCCCACGCGAGATCGCGATCCCTTCCACCGCTCCGGCGACTTCCTGCTCGCGCACCCCGGGCCTCGCCAACTTCATCGCCTCGGTATGCATCCCCCAGGTGATCTCGAGCGCTCCCTCGATCTCGGCAATCTCTTCGTTCGATTTGATCGCTCGTTGGGCAATTACGGCCTTGACCAGCTGGCGCGAGACCTGCTGGTCGATCGCCTCGGGCGCAAGCGCGAGCAGGCGTTGGAGCTCGAGGACGCTTTGCGGTCTCAACGGCGGCAGCAGGTGGATCGTCCGGTCCTGCTCGCGTGCCGCGGCCAACACTTCGGCCAGCTGCGAGGTCGGCCCGGTCTCGCTCACTCCCACCGCCTCCGCCTGTTCGGCGAAAGGCGTGCGGGGTCCGGTCCAGACAATCTCATCGACCGTGGGATCATCGCCAAAGAGCATCTGGCGCCCTTCGTCGACGTCGATCACTCCGGCCAGGCCCGGACTGTCGAGCCCCAGGAAGTAGAGAAAGGAGCTGTCCTGGCGAAATCGGTAGGGGTTGTCCTTGAAGTTCATCGGGCTCTCGTCGTGACCCAGAAAGAGGATCAAACCGGAGTCGAGTGAGCTTCTGAGGCGCGCGCGTCGGTCGGTGTAGGTCTCGGCATCGAACATAGCCTGGAAATCTTATCCGATGTGGCGATGGTGGTCCGCGTGTCGATTGTTTATGATTCAGCAGTTCCCGAGTCCAAAAACGTGACCGTTAAGCAGATTCCCGCGACTCTCGAGGTCGTCGACTCCCACACCGAAGGGGAGCCGACGCGGGTGGTGGTCGGCGGCTGGCCGGAGCTCGCGGGTCTTTCCATGGCGGAGCGGCGGGCCGAGCTCGAGGCAACCCACGACCACCTGCGCCGGGCGGTGGTGCTCGAGCCTCGTGGCCACTCCGCGGTGGTGGGTGCCCTGCTTACCCCGCCGGTGGAGGCGGGCTCAGAGACGGGGGTTATCTTTTTCAACAATGTCGGCTATCTGGGGATGTGTGGGCACGGCCTGATCGGTGTCGTTCGCACCCTGGAGGAGATGGGGACGATCGGGCCGGGCAAGCTTCGGATCGACACCCCGGTGGGCACCGTCGGGGCCGAGTTGGCCGGCGATGGCGCAGTGACCATGGAGAACGTCCCCTGTTACGCCCACGCCCTCGACGTCGAGCTGGAGGTCGCGGGGCGGGGCAAGGTCGTCGGCGATGTGGCCTGGGGGGGGAACTGGTTCTTTCTCACCCGTCTGCCCGGCGAGCCGCTCGAACTCTCAAATCTCGACCGCCTCCTCGCCCTCACCAAGAGTATCCGTCGCGCCACCGATGCCGCGGGCCTCGTACCCGCCGGCGAAGGGGAGATCGACCACATCGAGATCTTTGCACCCCCGACCCGAGCCGACGCCAACAGCCGCAATTTTGTCCTCTGCCCCGGGGGCGAGTACGATCGCTCCCCTTGTGGCACCGGCACCTCGGCCAAGCTGGCGGTGCTCCATGCCCGGGGCGAGCTCGAGCTCGACAAGCTCTGGCATCAGGAGAGCATCACCGGGAGCTTGTTCACCGGTTGGCTCAGCAGGGTGGAGGATCGGCTCATTCCCCACATCCGCGGCCGCGCCTTCGTCACCTCCCACAGCACCCTCCACTTTCACCCCGACGATCCCTTCCGCGGAGGATTCGGCACCTCGTGACCCGGCGCTCCCACCCGGATGTCGTGGTGGTGGGTGGTGGCATCGTCGGTGCCGCCTGTGCCTGGTATCTCGCGGCGGAGGGTCTGGCTGTGCTGGTTCTCGATGCCGGCTTTCCGGGTGGCGGTGCCACCGGCGCCGGCATGGGGCACCTGGTGGTGATGGACGAGACCGAAGCACAGTTCGCCCTGACCTCCTACTCCCTCGAGCTCTGGACCGCGCTTGCAAACGAGCTCTCGGCCGATTGCCAGGACGAGCCCCGTAGCACGCTGTGGATCGCGGCCGACGAGGAGGAGCTGGCCCTGGTCGAGGCCAAGGCCGAGTTCTACCACCGCCGGGGCGTGGCCGCCGAGGTGTTGAGCTCCTCGGAGCTGGCCGGCGAAGAGCCCGAGCTCCGCCCCGGTCTCGCCGGTGCGCTCCATGTCCCGGGTGACCGGGTGATCTATCCGCCGGCGGCCGCTCGCTGGCTTCTGGACCGAGCAGTGGAGAAGGGGGCCGCCGTCCAGACCGATTGCCGCGTGGAGGAGATCGGCTCCGGCTGGGTGCGCACAGCTCGCGGGGAGAAGATCTCCTGCGACCTGGTGGTCAACGCCGCGGGGCCCGAGGCCCCCCGGCTCACCTCGGGGCTCCCCGTCGAGCCGCGCAAGGGACATCTGGCGATCACCGAGCGATACCCCGAATTCTGCCGTCATCAGCTGGTCGAGCTCGGCTATCTCAAAAGCACCCACACCGAGGCCGCCGACTCGGTGGCCTTCAACATTCAGCCCCGGGCCACCGGCCAGCAGTTGATCGGCTCTTCACGCGAGCTCGTCGGCTGGGACCTCTCTATCAACCGTCGGCTGTTGGCAGCGATGATTCGGCGGGCCTTCGACTATCTGCCCCGGCTGGCCGAGCTACAAGTCATCCGGGTCTGGACCGGCTTTCGTCCGGCCACCCCCGACGGTCTGCCCCTCATCGGACCCTGGCCCGCGATTGACGGGCTGTGGATCGCCGCCGGCCACGAGGGTCTCGGAATCACCATGGCCCTGGGCACCGGCCGCTTGCTGGCCGAGTGCATGGTCGGCCGGCAACCGTCGCTCGACCCGGCGCCATACGAACCGGCGAGGCTGGAGAGCTGACACCGTGACCCGCATCCCCATCGTCATCGACGGGCGGACAGTCGAGGCCGAGCCGGAGACCACGGTGGCCGCCGCCCTGCTCAATGACGGCATCTGGGGGTTCCGCTCCTCCGTCGAAAGCGAGCCGCGGGGGCCGGTCTGCGCCATGGGTATCTGTTTCGAGTGCCGGGTGACGATCGACGGCATTCCTCATCGCCGGGCCTGTATGGAGCTCTGCCGACCCGGTATGGAGATCGAGACCGGTGGCTGAGACGCTCAAGACCGAGGTGACGGTGGTCGGCGCCGGTCCGGCCGGGATCGCCGCCGCCTGCCGGGCAGCAGAGTCGGGGGCACGTGTCCTGCTGCTCGACGAGAATCCACGGGCGGGAGGCCAGATCTGGCGCGGCACCCGCTGTGGGCGTGGCCCGGCCGGCGCCCGGCGCTGGCTCGCCCGTCTGTCGGACAGCTCGGCTCGGCTTGTCGACACGACGGCCGTCGTCGACACCGACGGCGACGGTGGGCTCTTGGTCGAGCGGCGGGGGGAGGCGCTGGTCGTGGAGGGCGAGCGTCTGATCGTTGCCAGCGGCGCCCGCGAGCTCTTTCTCCCCTTCCCCGGCTGGACCCTGCCCAACGTGCTGGGAGTCGGCGGGGGCCAGGCGCTGCTCAAGTCGGGTGTCTCCTTCCGCGGCCGTAAGATCGTCATCGCCGGCTCGGGTCCACTGCTGCTGCCGGTGGCCGCCGCTCTGGCCACCTCCGGTGCCCACCTTCGACTGGTGGCTGAACAGGCCCCGGCCCACCGGGTGCATGGTTTTGCTCTTTCTTGCTGGCGCTATCCCGGCAAGCTGATCGAGGCGACCCGCTATCGAGCCGCCTTCCTCGCCACCGCCTATCGCACGGGCGTCTGGGCGGTCGCCGCGCGGGGCGACGACCGGGTCGAGGAGGTGGTTCTCACCGATGGCCACCGGAGCTGGACCGAGCCCTGCGACTATCTGCTGGCGTCCTACGGGCTGGTACCCAACCTCGAGCTGCCGCGGCTGCTGGGTTGCGCCGTCGACAACGACCGGGTAACGGTCGACGACCATCAGCTGACGACGGTCGACGATGTCTACTGCGCCGGCGAGCCCACCGGCATCGGCGGGCTCGAGCTGGCGTTGGTCGAAGGGGAGATCGCCGGGCTGGCCGCCGCCGGTCGCGACCGCGAGGAGACGGCGCTCGCCGGCCGGCGACGAAGGCTGGAGCGGTTTGCTGCGGCGCTCGCCCACGCCTTTGCACCCCGGCAAGAGTTGGCTGAGAGAGTGGAGGTCGATACCACCATCTGCCGTTGTGAAGATGTCGCCTGGAAGCAGCTCCACCCCGCCGGGAGCTTCCGCCAGGCAAAGCTCGCCACCCGGGTGGGGATGGGACCCTGTCAGGGGAGGGTCTGTGGACCGGCCCTGGCCCTCTTGCGCGGCTGGGAGGCCGACCGGGTGCGGCCGCCGCTCAGGGTCTCCACTCTGGGTGTCCTGGCCAGCCGGAGCAAGGGTCCCGCGGGGCACTGAAAGCTCCCCCCAAAAAGGCCAATGATTTAAAGGAAAAAAAGTGGTGTGCAGTGTCCGAAAATCGGACAACTTCCGCCACCGGCCCCGTGGCCCTTTGAGTAGCTGGAATGCGAGCGGAAAGCCCGCTCCCGGTGTTCGATTCTCGAACACCTGGACAGTGGGTGATCGACTCAAAGACGGCGTTTTTGGACACCACCGGAGTATTCTCGCTCCAATTCCCTATATATAACGAAATCAGTGCTTTAGGGCTCGTTGTGCAGCTCTTGGCAGCCCTCTTGGAGCCCCATTTCGGGTGTCCGGCGGGACTTGGTCCGACTCTTGCTCCTCCTATCAATCGTGAAGAGCTTCGAATCGAGGAGATCAGCGATGAAAAGTACAGCCCCCCGGACGACGTCACCGAGAATCAGCGGGAGCCAGCGGATGTCGGGTATCACGCTGTTGGAGATCCTGCTGGCGGTAGCGGTTATCGGCATCCTGGCAACATTCATCGTGCCGCGGATGCTCTGCGCCCTCGAAAGAAGCCACCTCACCAAGACCATCAAGGAGATCGAGTACGCGCGCGACGTGGTCGAGACCTATATGGTCGACAGCGCCTGGCCGCCGGAGACCCTAGAGCAGGCCTACGACCAGGTGACGGGCGGCTCGCGACTGCCCTCGGGTGTCTTCTACTGCAGCGGTTGGTACTCCGACCCCAACTCCGGTCACGGTAACGACTGCGACTTCTACGACGAGGACAACCCCGGTGAGTCAAACCCCGGTGAAAAGCAGGGAACCGCCGGTGTCAAGTACATCATGCGTACCGATACCGATCTCGCCCCCCGCTGTTCCAAGGTCGATTTTGTCTGGCTGCGCTGTTGCGACGCCGCCCCCGAGGTGGTCAAGACCGGTGACTGGCACGGCCCGCTGCCGGGCAGAGATAACGGCAACGATGGCGAGGGAGGCAAGTAGTAGAGCACTCCAAGCCCCTAAGACGCTTCAACCCCCATCGAGCCCCACCCCGTGATCTGGGTGGGGCTTTCTTCTTGCTTCCAAGAAATGGAATTTACCCGGCCGCCAGCGCGATCTGGGTCAACAGCGCGGCCTCGTACTCCTCGACCGACGCATAGGTGGCAAACGGTTGTGCCTGGAAGGGATGGAGATCCTCGGGGTAGAGCGGCGCACCACTGCCGGCGAGAATGCGACCGACGATGGTGAGAAAGGCCCGGTTGGGGTCGGTCTCGTCCGGCAACAGGTGGCGGGGGTCGAAGGTGCGGGTCGAACAGCGGAATGCCCTGAGACGGCCTGCCTTTGGGTCGGGCTTGTCGACAAACAGATCGAGGACAAAGTAGGGCTCCTGGTCCGGCTCGCAAATCTCGGCCGCCCCCACCGCCCCCATCCTCTCGTCTTTCAGGATCATCGGCCCGCGGTCCACCAGATGGAGGGTGAGACTGTCCTCCTCCATACTGACCGGGATGGTGATGACCGATTGCAGGGAAAGATCCGGTCCCGGTACGTCGTTCACTGACTCCTCCTCGCTGGTCAACGCTATCAGTTCCTTGCTCTCTTTTCGTCCCTCCGGCCGAGTAGGCCGGTGGCCGTCATCGCTTGCTGAGACCTCTGCTGGGTCGTTGGCAATCTTTCTGAGCTCGACCTCCGTCTGCGGGTCGAGGGCGGGATGAGCAAGACCCGCCATTGCCAGGCTCCGCCCGAGCTCGCCCTCCGCGGCGGCGGTGGAGCGGGCCACACGGAGCAGCAGCATCGGGGGGAGCTCGGCCGTCCTGGGTACGAGCCCGCGCAGCAGCGCACAGGCCTCCTCTTCTTCCTCCCGCTCCAACAGGGCCAGACCCATCATCGCGCCTAGCCGTGGCGGCACCGGAGCCTCGGCGACCCATCCCTTGAGCTCGTCCCAATGTTGGAGGGCCAGCTCGGCCTCCCCCTCGCGCAGCTCCTGTTGGATCAGGCTCATCATCCGTGGAGCCGCTCGTACCGGCTGTTCGAGCTCCAGCGCCACATCCCACAGCGCCAACGCGGCGTCGCGGTTGCCGCCGTTGCGGAAGAGCTCTTCCTCGAGGACTCTCCAGGCCTCCTCGGGGTTGCCGAGCTTGCGTGCCTCTGCCGCCAGCTCGAGGACCGGATTCTCCTCCAACCCGATCTTGGAGTGGATCTTGGGGGCCACCCACCGCTCTTCGAGGTTCAAGGCCTTGACACCCAGCGCAAACAGGGCACCAAACATAAAACCGCCGACGTGCGCGAGATAGGCGACACCACCGCTCTCACCCGGCATGATCTGGCTGATGTAGTGCGAGACGTACGCCCAGTAGAGCTCGTTGGCGAGCCACAACGGGAGCATGATCCAGGCCGCGGCCTGGAAGGTGCCGGTGTAGATCCTCATAAAAAACCAAAGAAAGTAGAAGAAGCGAATCTTGACCTTCCAGAAACGGACCAGAAAAGCCCCGACCACCCCCGAGACGGCACCCGAGGCCCCCACCATCGGCAGGGTCGAGTGAGGGTAGGCCGCGACGAAAAAGAGCGCGGCAAAGATCCCCGACAACAAGAAGAAGACGGCAAACAACGGGCGACCCCAGACATCCTCGATGGGACCGGCGCCGAGATAGAAGATGAACAGATTGCCCAGCAGGTGGAACCAGCCGATATGGAGAAACATGTGACTGACGAGCTGATGGAAACGGAAGTCGGCTGGACTCAGACCCCAGCGGCGCACCGGGTGGTTGGAGAGAGCCACGACCCAGGCCTGCACTTTGTGGTCGAGAATCGCCTGTTCCTCCGCGACGATCTCGGGATCGGGCTCCGTACCCCCCATATCCCCGAACAGATCGAGAAACGCCGTCAGGTCGGGCACCTCTTCCAGAATCTCCTCGGAGCCCAGCTCGAGATAGGGATGCTCCATGTAGTACTCGAATGCGTCGCGGAAGAGCTCCGAGCCGTCATTCGCCATGCTCGACAGAAGATGCACCCCCAGGCACACGGCGATGATGGCCAGCGACACCACCGGCCAGCGGAGCAGCGTGTCCCGCTCATGTGAGATGGGCAGGATCATCAAAGCAATGTGGCAGAGGCCTCAAATACGGGCTAGGGAAGAGATCACAACCCGGTCAGTGCAACCTCGAATGGTCGCCTTGTGGGCTACCATTAGCCACGAGCACCGGCAGCGATCAACCGCTCGCGGGTGCATCGCGAGCACTCCATCTCGCGGACCGAAGCTTGGAGATGATCTTGTCGATTCTGGCCAGGTTCAGGCGTTTCCGCAAGCGGCTCACCCCGCAGCTTGCCTGGGACATGTTCATGGTCTATCTGGCGATCATCAACGTGTCGCTCATCCTCTTCGACCTCACCTACCTCTGGCTGCGGCCCCAGTACTTCCGTCTGCTACCGGTCGTCACCGATGTCTATGACCCGGTGAAGGGGATCGAGCCCCACCCGCTGACCGAGCGCTATCTCGAGGTCGCCGCCGAGACCGATGCCCTGCTGGCGGCGGGGGTGTCGCCCGTCGAGCTCGAGCCCCAGCTCGCCGAGCTGCGCGAGTTGTCCACACAGATCGTCACCGAGAATCCCTTCGAGCGCTCGGGGCAAACGCAAAGCCTCATCCGCCTCCAGGTGAGCGTCAGGGACTTTCTCTACCGTGAGGGAACCCTGGCGCCA
>CALILB010000252.1 GCA_938016625.1 uncultured bacterium
ATCTGCTCCTCCAGCACCTCCCTGACCTTGAAGGCCTTGTTGGAGACACAGCCGGTCCCGGCGCAGAGCATCAGGTGCATCCGATACGGCTTCATCGACGGGTCTCCTTCCTCATGAAAACTGCTCTAGCCGACGCGCTCGCTGCCGACGGCGAGGGCGTACTCGGTGACCACATTGCCCGACAAGACGTGCTCCTGGAAGATCCTCTCCGTTTTGGCTTCGTCCAGATCCACGTACTTGAAGGGAGCTTCGCCTTTGAGCTCAACGGTCATCATGGGCTCGCGACTGCACAGGCCGGCACAGCCCGAAGCGGTGACGATGATGTCCTTGCCCTCTTCCTCCTCCACCAGGCTCATCATCTTGTTCATGATCGTTCTGGCCCCCGCGGCGATCCCGCAGGTGCCCATGTGCACGGTGACCTTGGCCCGGGCGTCCCCCTCGCGCAGGTTCATTGTCCCGGCCATCTGCGCCTTGATTCTCTTCAGATCCTCTGGCTTGATCTTCGCCACGACTTGTTCTCCCTCAGGCGGCGCACTGATCGATGAGCGCCGCAGCGGTCGTCGGAGTCAGCTTGCCGTGAACCTCATCGCCCACAGTGATCACCGGTGAAAGCCCACAACAGCCCAGGCAGCGCACCTCTTCCAGGGTGAATTGCATGTCCCCGGTGGTGTCTCCGAGATGGATGTCGAGCTCGCCCGCACAGCGATCGATGATTCTGGGTGCTCCTTTTACATGGCAGGCGGTTCCGGTGCAGACCCTGATGATGTGTTTGCCCCGTGGTACGAGGCTGAACGCCTTGTAGAAGGTGGCGATCCGCAGGATGCGCTCCAACGGCATGGCCTTGAGCTCGGCCAGCCTCGCCAGCGCCTGCGGCGGCAGCCAGTTGAGCTCGGCGTTGATGTCCTGGAGGATGGGTACCAGAGTCTCGGGGCCACCCGGGTAACGGGCGGTGATCCTTTCGAGAAGAGCATTCTGCTCGGGGTCGATCTCTGGTTTGGCGACAATGAGGGGCGTTTCGAGGTAGGCGTAGTTCCGCACGAGGCAGTGCTGGACGCACTCCGCGCAGCCGGTGCATTTTGCCTCGTCTACGAAGCGCGCCTTTTTGCGGACCCGCACCTTGAAATGACCGGCCGAGCCCTCCACACCCTCCACCTCCGAATACGTCAGCCTCTCGATGTTTATGTGCTGACCAGCATCGACGAGCCGCGGGGCCAGTGTGCACATGGCACAGTCGTTGGTGGGGAAGGTCTTGTCCAGCTGGGCCATGACCCCACCGATGGCGGGATTGCGATCTACCAGATAAACCTTGTAGCCGGAGGCGGACAGATCTAAAGATGCCTGCAAGCCGCCGATACCGCCACCGACAACCATCACCGAGCCCACCTTCTTGCCGTCTTCATTCATGCCTTTGGCCTCGCTTGGCTTTGATTCGGTAACTTGCCCCCGCTTCTTCCTCCCGTCAGGCCGCCGGCGCCTGGGTTGCGGTCTCGATCAACTCCTCGGCGTCTACCAGATGCTTGCCGAGACCCAGGTAGGCACCGGGCATTCCCATCGCCAGACCCATCAACTGGGTGAAGTAGAAGACAGGCAGACCGTATTCCTTATCCTGCCGCTGTTCGATCTCGCTCTGCCGGGTGTCGAGATTTGCGTGGCACAGCGGGCAGGCCACCGCGATGGCGTTGGCGCCGACCGACTCCGCTTCGTCGAGGATCTCCGCCGTGAGCTTGTAGACGATGTCGGTCTCGGTCAGCGAGAAAGCGGCACCGCAGCACATGGTCTTGAAGTCCCAGTCCAGAGTGGCGATGCCTGCAGACCGCAGCACGGCATCCATCGACATGGGGTACTCGTGACGGTCGAACTGCATCACCTTGGGTGGGCGCGTCAGCAGACAGCCGTAGTAGCAGACCACCCGTAGGTGGGAGAGGTCGGCCGTTGCCTTTTCGGCGATCTTGGCGAGCATGTCGCGATCCGAGAAGATCTCGAGCGGATGGCTCACCTTGACCGTCCCACGATACGGCTCGTCCACCACCCGATTGACCCTTGCCGCCACCTCCGGCCTGGTCGTGGTCTCCAAGTGGCCCGACTTGAGCCGCCGGAAGCACGATGCACAGGGCACCATGACCTCATCCGCCTCCATCTGCTCGACCAGACCGAGATTGGCTACCGGTAGCGCCAGCGCCAGCAGCTCGGACACCGAGTGGGCGGGTGTTGAGCCACAGCAGATCCAGCCCTTGACCTCGTCCAGCTCGACACCCAATCTGGGAGCAATCGCCCTGAGCGAGTTGTCGAACTCGGAGCCGGTGGAGTGGAGAGAGCACCCGGGATAGTAGGCGTATCTCATGACTGCTCGATCTCCTCTCTCTCGACGCTCTTGACCCGCGAGAAGATCCTCCCGGCTCGCCGCGAGCCCGTGAACGACGGCAAGAGCTTCAACTTGCCCTTGCGCAACATCCTCTTGCCCAGATCCATGTCCTTGAAGTAATCGCCGGTGCGAAGCTTCAAGGACACGATCATGCCTGCCTCCCACATCCGGCCGAAGCGCTTGATGTTGGCCATCGCCGCCTGGTGGAAGGCCCGAACCGAGCTCATGGCCGGCTTGAACCCTCTCCTGACCGCGAGGATCTTGGCTGCGTCCATGACCTTGGCAATGTCCACCTCTTGCGGACAGCGCGTGGTACAGGTCTCGCAGGCGGCGCACAGCCACATGGTCCTGGAATTGAAGACCACATCTTCCATGCCGAGTCGCAAGGCGTGGATGAGCTGGGCAGGTGCGTAGTCCATGGCATAGGCGATGGGGCAACCGGCCGCACACCGGCCGCATTGGAAACACATGTTGACGTTGGTGCCGAACCCGTCCAGGACCAGGGTGGCCAGTCCAGAGCTCGGTTTGACCGCTGCTGCAGATCGGACTGCACTCATGGTTCGCCCTCGTTCTCGCAGCTGACTCCCGGTGGCTCCTCGTCTCCCCGCGTCCGGGCCCGCGCACTCCAACAGCGGCTAATGGGAGACTTCACACAACTGCCTGAGATTCTCCAGCGACTGCTCCAGACACTGCGCCTCGATACGCTCGATGACTGTCCGGTCGTCCTCTGTCTCCAGCATCTCCGTTGGCACGGTGAAGTCGCGGACTACCGTCACCTCGGTGTCGTCGTCGATGGCGCGATAGGTCCAGTCAGTCTCACCGGACAGCATCACCAGTCTGCAGGGACGGGTCACTTCGACCGTTCTGGCCGGACCCACTGCCCTGGCCTTCCAATGAGCTTCGTCCTCGCCGAGGTTGTCCTCCAGCACCCGTTGGGTGAGCGGAAAGGGTGTCCCGACCATCAGCAGTCTGTGTTGGCCGGCTCTACCCTCGACCTTCATTTCAACCTCGTCGCTGACCCCGACGTACCAGTCGGCCCAGTGCTTCGGATCGTGAACCGTGTTGTAGACGGTCTCCAGGGGGGCGTGGATTTTTACGATTCGCTTCAGGTGTGACATGCTCTCTCTCCTTTCTCCAATCCTCTCCAGAGGAACGTGGCAAA
>CALILB010000253.1 GCA_938016625.1 uncultured bacterium
CGAGGGCCACACCCCCAGATCTTCTCCCAGGCCCGAGCCGGCACCCAGACGGGTCCTCCCGCAGGCTCCCTAGCCACTAGCCATCAATCGGGATCTGCTACAACCCCCGACCGTGGATGGCTACGGCCGGCACGGAGGCCGGCCGCTTCGGTGTCGGTTAGCCCTTGAGCAGCCAGCGGGCGATGACCAGACGTTGGATCTCGCTGGTCCCTTCCCCAATCGTGCAGATCTTGCAGTCCCGGTAGAACTTCTCGGCACGGTAGTCCTTGATGAAACCGTAGCCGCCGTGGATCTGTACACCCCTCTCGGCGCAAAAGACGGCGGTCTCGCCGGCCAGCAGCTTGGCCTCGGACGCCAGGCGGCTCACCCGGCCGCCCCTGTCCATCTCGGCGGCCGCGGCAAAGGTCAGCGTCTCCGAGGCGGCGATTCGGGTGACCATCTCGGCCAGATGGAAGCGGATGGCCTGAAAGGAGGCGATCGGCTTGCCAAACTGCTCCCGCTCCTTGGCATAGGCGAGCGCCGTCTCGTAGGCGCCGTTGGCGACACCCAGGCCCAGGGCGGCTATCGAGATGCGGCCGCCATCCAGAATTTTCAGGGCCTGCACAAATCCCTTCCCCTCTTCGCCCAACAGGTTGTCGTCGGGTATTACGCAGTCCTCCATCACCACTTCCGCCGTGTCAGATGCCCGCGTCCCCAGCTTGTTCTCTTTCTTGCCGGTGCGAAATCCCGGTGTTCCCTTCTCCACCACAAAGGCAGAGATGCTGTGTTGACGGGGTCCGTCGGGATCGGTGACCGCAAAGACCACACAGATGTCGCCGACCGAGCCGTGCGTGGTAAAGGTCTTGGAGCCGTTCAGCTTCCAGCCGCCGGATACCCGCTCCGCCCGGCTACGGGTGCCGGCCGCGTCCGAGCCGGCTCCTGGCTCGGTCAGACTCCAAGCGCCGATCTTCTCGCCACGGGCCAACGGCACCAGCCAGCGCTGGATCTGCTCTTCGTTGCCGAATTTGAAGATGTGGTTGCTGCAAAGCGAGTTGTGGGCAGCGACACTGAGACCGATCGAGGGGTCGACCTTTGTCAGCTCGTTGATCACCAAGACGTAGTCGACATAGCCGAGACCGGCGCCACCGTACTTCTCCGGGAAGATGATTCCCAGAAAGCCCAGCTCGCCCGCCTTGGCGAACAGCTGGCGTGGGAATTCCTGCGACTCGTCGAACTCCTCGACGATCGGATCGATCTCTTTGCGTGCGAACTCACGTGCCATCTCGCGGATGGCCTTCTGCTCCGGTGTCAGTGAGAAATCGATGGTCACCTCTACCTCGGGCTCCTGGCTGGCTACAGTCATGGCATTGTCCTCACGGATCTTTAGCGCCTGGTCTTGGATTCCACTTCGATCTCGTCCACTATCCCCACGATCACCGCACGGATGGGAGCGTCCTCCAAATCGACCACCTGACGCGCCGAATTGCCCTCATCCAGGATGAGCACGGTCTCGCCAGCGCCCGCGCCCACGGCATCGACGGCGATCAGCGATCGGCCTTCCGGTTTCTTGCCGGTCTCGTCCAGCAGATCACAGAGCAGCAGCCTCCGCGCCTCGAAAACCGGGGCATTTATGGTGGAAACCACGGTGCCGGAAACCTTGCCGATCTTCATGCTCTCGTTTTCACACCTCGCTGACGGCGTCCACGATACCAACAATCGCGTGATCCACCGGTACGAACTTTTCGGGCAGGGCCAGGGAGGCCTCGCGGCTGGCCACGATGTATACCAGCTCGCCCGGCCCGGCCATGGCGACACCATCGGCCGCCACCACCGGCTCCCCGATCTTCTTGTCATTGCGGTCGACCGGTTGGACGATGAGGAACTTTACTCCCTCCAACCCCTCGACCTGCTGGGTCGCTACCACCGTGCCGATGACTCGTGCTAGCTCCATCGCGGCTAAACCTTGTACGAGCGAGCGCGCGGTCCGAACTCGGGATGGTCGACCAGGTTGGTGAGCATTTCGGGGTGGAGACGGGGAATGACCACCTGGGCGACCAACAGGTCGCGCTGCGGCAGACTGGAAACCCCCATCTCCACTGCTGCCTCCACATCCGAAAGATCGCCGGAGAAGAGTGAATAGCCTTTGCCACCAAGACCATCGGCCATGTGAATCTCCAGCAGGGTCACCGCCGCGCCCTTGACCCCGGCGTCGGATGCTCCGATGGTGGCTGCCACCGTCCGGGTCTCGATGATCCCCAGCGCATCCCCCACCGCCGGCCTCCGACCGCCGGTCAGCGCGGTCACTACGTCGGCATGGACTTCGGGCAGATAGATCTCGTCCACCAGCGCACGGCTGCCGGTTTCGCGGCCGGCCGCGCGGGCCTCTTCCACGTCACCCACTTCACCCCCGGCGAGGATGATGTATTTACCGGGCTGGACGCTGCCGGTGTGCAACGATTCGAGCGGTGCCCTTTTGGCCATCGCGTCGCCGGCTTCGATGCCGACGGCGATGGAGTCGAACTCGAGTAGGACAATTGCCGGATGCATGAGTGTGCCTCGGGATAGGGGTTGCTAGACGATTCTGAGGGAGCCGACGACGGCAAGTCTTCTAATCCGTGAAAAGGTTCGCGGCCGCGTGAGTCCTTCGCCGGTGGGGGTGGCGATGGAGAACGAGCTGAAATCCTCACCGCCGCGACCCAGACCCGCTACGTTGGCCGAATTGGCCACAAAGATACTGACGTTCATGGCCCGGGCCATGTGTGTGATCCGGTCCACGTCGTTGGAGAAGATGGAAGCCGTGTGCCTGAAGCCATGCTCGGCCTTGACGGCCAGGTCGATCCCCTCATCCGCACTCTTGACCCGAACCACCGGCATCACCGGCATCATCTGCTCGGTCCATACCAGGCTGTGATCGGTCGGCACCTCGGCGACCACCAGGCGCACATCGTCCTCGACCGCGACGCCTATCTCGGCCAGGATCTTGCCGGCGTTCTGACCGATC
>CALILB010000254.1 GCA_938016625.1 uncultured bacterium
GGCGAGACGCCTGGCGGTCCGCGACCATTCGGTGGCGATCCGGACTCCCTCGTCTTCCTCCTCCAACGCCGGGAAGAACTCGTTGGTGTCGGCACCCACCATCTGCGTGGCCAGGTGGAAGTCACCGGTGACGATGACGGCCTTGATGCCTGCGGCCTGGAGCCAATCGAGAGCCCGGTTGAGCTCCCGGTTGACATCGCTGTTGTAGCTTTCCCGGCCGATGGTGACCACACCGACCTCGCCGTCATGCTCGGCGTTGACATAGAGCTGCTGCCACTCGGGGGTCGCGATTCGGTCAAAGACCTCCGGATGCCAGCTGCCGTCCGCCGCCTCCGGGTGCAAGCGGTGGTAGTCCTCAACTGTCGCCAACACCGCCGCCGGACTCTCCTCGCGGATCAGCGCCAGGATTCCACGACGGAACTGGGCACAGAGCTCGCCGATGGCATTGAGCTGGGAGAGATGGCTCCGCTTCTCGTGGAGCATGAGGCTCGTCATCTGGTAGAGCGGTCCCAGAAGCCAGGTTCTGAAAGCCTTCTCCTCGTCGCCCTCTAGATGCCAATCGACCAACGGCCGGAAATGGTTGGGTGGATACCAGGTCTGGCCGGTATCCTTGCGCTCCTCCAGATCGGCCGTCGGCTCGAACAGCTCGCCGTACTCGAGCCCCAAGTGGTGGAGACAGGACCAGGTCAGAAAGTTGGCCCCTTTGGCGCCGATGGCATCGTGCGCCCGGAAGGGGTTGGGCCCGAGCAGCTTGCGGGCGAATTTGTCGACCTTCCAATAGGGCATGTTGCTGGCGCCGTGGTATCTGAGCGCCGCCAATGTCAGGCCACAGAAGAGCACGTCCAGCACAAAGGACCAGTGATCGCTTACCGGCACCGGAATCAACCCCAACGCCCAGAACAGTTGGGTGATAGCCGAGGGGTCGGTCTCCACCACCTCCCACACCTTGTTGATCTCGTGGGGGAACGCCGGGTGGGCGATGCCCACCCCCAGCTGCGAGCTCGGAAAGCCCGAGGTGACCGAGCGGATCTCGATCTCGGGGAAGGCCTGACGAAAGACCTCGTAGTGGGCCTTTTTGAGGTCGAGTCGCTCGGGGATGGCCTCCAGCAGAAACCGTGGCTGGAGTCGCTTCAATTCGACCGGTAAATTGGTGCCGTCGAAGGTGAGCCGGCTGATGTTCCCCATGATCCTATCGGCGTCCTGCCGACCAAAGGCCCGCACCAGACCGGCATATTGCCGGCCGAGACCGTCGGGGGCGCCGGGAAGATCCATCGCCACGATCGGCACATCGTAGGGCGCAAGTCTCGAACCGAGCTGCATCGTCTTTCCCGCCCCGACGATGCCGTTGGCCCCGGAGACGACCAGGCAGCCGCGCTCGCCGGAAGGGCCAAAGACCCGATCCACCAGGTCACCGGCAGCGGCCGGCAACCGCCCGTTGCGGAAGATGTCGATGACGGTCCCTAGTCCCAGAGTATCGAGTGTCGGTTGTCTCATTACAGTGGTCACTTGTCTGATCTCCCTAGGTGACCTTCATGATGGCGGCGATTCCAACATCACCGGCAGCACAGCCAAATACCAGAACATACCCACCGCCGAGCGAGACCGCCTCTTCGAGGGCTTCGATCATGATCCGGGTAAGAGTCGGCCCCTGGGGGTGGCCCCAGACCAGGGAGCTGCCCGTCTTGTTCATCTCGTGCCAGTCGTAGTCGAGGACTTTGGCGAATATGACGTCGTTGACCGCGAAGGGGTTGTGGTTCTTGACCACGGCCATGTCGGCCATCGTCAGGCCGGTCTTGTCCAATAGCTTTTGGACGGCGAGCGCCGGCGCCTCGGGCATCAGACTTGGATGGGCTCTTACCTCGGTCTTGGCCACGAACTGAATGTCGATCTCGGGCCGAGGGCTCAGCCCCCGAGCCCTCTCCTGGCTGGTGACCAGCAGGCACGCCATCCCGTCCGAGGCGTGGGTCTGGGTTCCCGAGGTGACGCAGGTATCGAGCTCCCGCTGCGACCGGAGTGCGCCCATGGTCTGTTGGCGCACCCCCAGATCCTCATCAATCCGTCCCAACAGGCGTCCCTGGAGGTTCAGCACATCCAGCGGGATGAGCGTGCCGTCGAAGAACCCCGAGTCTCTGGCCTCGAAATACTGCTGGTAGCGGTAAAAGGCCAGCTCGTCGACTTCGCTTCGTTCCGTCTTGTATTTGCGTGCCGCCAAGCCGGCAGCGGCAATCATCGCCTTGCCCGTCGCCGGATCGAACCCGAAGTTGTCCCAGACGTCACTGAGCGGCAGGGTCCGCTCATGGGCGCGACGCTCCGGGAAGACTCCCACCGGTGAGTCGCTGGTGCGATCGAAGGTCAAGACACCGACGACATCGTGAGAGCCGGTCTGAACCTCCGACCCAGCTTGCAGGACGGCCTGCAGACCGGTAGCGCAGGCCTGTTCCACGTGGTAGCCGGGGATACGATTCCCCAGACAGCTGGCCACCAACGGCGCATTCCAGAACTTCCAGTGCCAGGGTATCGTCGAGCCGATAACCAGGTACTCCAGTTCACTATTGGGCACCTTTTTCATGCCCAGAATCCGGTTCATCGCCTCGCCCGCGAACTGACCGATATTGACCTCCGCCAGGGCCGACGTCTGCCACGCGGGGAAATAGCTGCTTCCCCAGGTGCCGTAGGGAATTCTGGCTTCAGGAAACATCACACTAGCCGTGCCCATAGATATCTCCCTCGACTCGCTGTTGTGGTGCCGCACATGGCCCGATAAGTAGGTATCCCTCCGGTGCGCGGAAACTCAGCATACCGCCCCTGCCCCCCGAGCACCAGTCGGGCTCGATCCTGCCTATCGATCACTAGCTCCTGCCCAGATCCCTGATCCGGACGGAGGTCCGAACGCGAAAGTCGAAGATGTGGTCAGTGGTAGTGAATTGATCTTCCACGGTGTCCCTGGATTTCTGCGCCGTGTATCGAAACTCCAGCGTCCAGTTCTTGCTGAGCACATAACCCAGGCCCGTGGACAACCGGAGGCGGGCGGCAAAAAACTCCGAGGCCTCGTCACCACCCACGTCCCAGAACCACTCGCCCATCAGTGGCAGGTAGAAGGCCTTTTCCTCGATGGTCGGTCTATTGAGCGGGATAAAGCTCGCCAGACGATAGCGAAATCGCACAGAGAACTCGGTGGTGCCCAGATCCCGATCACGAAGCCAGCGCTGCTCGAGCCGGAAACGGTGCCTGACATCAAACGGTCGCTTCGCAATCGTGATCCGTGGCCAGTAGACGATGACTCCCTGCCAGGCGCGAAGCTCGGCCAGGTCGTCGGGATCCTCCCGGAAAGAGTAGAAGCCACCCAGCCCGCCTTCGAAACTCACCCGCTCCGAGCGGTCATAAACGACGTGCCCCCGCAAGTGGAATCGTGACCACTCACCGAGCTCTTCTTCGGTGGAGACCAATTCTCGATAACCGAGATCCCAGGTGCCCCTCAGCTTCTCGGAAATCCGTTGTTGGTACTGGTATTGGGTCCAGATCTGGACATCGCTCTCTTCGAGGCCCTGAGCGGTGCCGGCCCCCGCGGCAAATGCCCACACGGCGATCCCCAGGGCAAACAACTGGCGGCCGGACGACTTCATGGCTTGCCATTATCGCAAGGGTGGCCCCATGCGGGTTGCGCGGTTTCGGTGCGAGTGTCGCGTACTGCAAATGAGGACGAGACAGTAACCGAGCAAGGAGTCGAAAGGAGGTACCGCGATGAAACAAGCACTTAACCGTCACACCCTGGACTCACGAATGTGGGTGACCCTGCTGCTGGCAGTTGCACTCACCTCCTTCGCCTGTAGCGGAGAGGTCAACGTCACCGCACCGGAGTTTCCGACCTTCGAGTCGCAGGGGCAGGGCTTTCAGGTCGCCGGTACCTTGACCGCTGACGAAGGCTCCGTGCTGGAGGCAACGATTCTCTTTGACGGCCGCGAAATGCTCGGTGCTCGAGCCTTTTGTGCCAAACCCAATGGCTGCAACGAGCTTCACTTAGATGCAGCGACCTTCGGGGCCACCTCCGGTCAGCACACGATCGCGTTTCAGGTGCTACGCCAGTCGTCGTCACAGGTGAAATACGAGGTGGAAGGGGAGATTGTTCCCGACCTCGCTTCCGCCGATGACATCGCGCTGGGTCCAAAACGGGCGACCCTCGAAGCCGGCGAGAGTGTGGCCTTCGAGTTCCACCATGTGCGTTGAGTTCTCTTCGAGCTTCGGCTCAGAGCGCCGGGCCCCGCGCCCGGCGCTTTTTCTTGGCGCTGAAGACCCAAGCGCCATCTGACTGACCGGAAGCGCGTCTCCAAGTCTCCTGGAGAAAACTCGCTGCACCTCGAGAACACGGATGTCGCGTTGACTTAATGAGGATGAGCGAAGCAATGACCAAACCACTGATCATTCAACCGAGCATCGTGCTGGCCATCATCGCTGGCTGGCTA
>CALILB010000255.1 GCA_938016625.1 uncultured bacterium
GGGGAGACCGCGATGGTCCGGTCCTGGACCTCGAGCTCCTCGATGGCCTCGGCCAGATACTTGTGGATCAGCCCGTGGCCGCACCCGGCGCAGTAGTGGGTGCTCTGCCCCTTGAGCCCTTCACCATGAGAATGGCGCTCGAACTTCTCGTAGAAGACACTCATGATTTCACCTCGACCAGGACAGAGAGCTTGTCCACGATCTCCTGCTGTTGCGGCAGGATGCCGCCAAAGCGGCGGATGTTGGTGATCGGTGGCGGGTCGTGAACCCCGGCATAGCTGAGTGCTATACGGAGCTCGTCCTCGAGGGGGCCGTTGCCAGCCTCGACGACAAGGATGCCGCGGGCCTTTGGCAGCAGCCCGAGGAGTAACTCGATGGGGAAAGGCCACAGGCTGATCGGCCGGAAGAGACCGGCCTTGACACCCGCCTCGCGCATCTCTTCGACCGCCCCCTTGGCCATGCGAGCAGGAGTGTTGCAGGCGACGACCAGCCACTCGGCGTCGTCACAGAAGAAGAGATCGGCTCGCTGCTCGCTGGCGATCATGCGCTCGTACTTCTCGTTGATATGGATGTTGTGAGCCTCGAGGTCCGACTCGTTCAGATAGATGGACGAGATCAGGTTGCCCCGGTGCATCTCGTCGCCCCAAACCGCCCACTCGGGAATCCCGGGCCTCATCATGGTCTCGGGAAGGGAAACGCGGCCGGTCATCTGACCCAGATAGCCGTCGGCGGCGATGACGACCGGATTTCGGTACTTCATCGCCAGGTCGAAGGCCAGCATGGTCAGGTCGAGCATCTCCTGCGGCGTCGACGGCGCCAGCACCGGGGCGTGCGTGTTGCCGTGACCCAGCCCGCGGCAGAGCATCTTGATGTCGGACTGCTCGGGAGCGATGTTGCCCAGACCGGGACCGCCGCGCATGACGTCCACGATCACGCCGGGAACCTCGGCGCCGATCATGTAGGAGATTCCCTCGACCATCAGGCTGAAACCGGGCGACGAGGTGAAGGTCATCGAACGCAGACCGGCGCCGCCACAGCCGTACATCATGTTGATGGTGGCCACCTCGCTCACCGCCTGGACAAACACTCCGTCGAGCTGGGGAAGGAGCTTGGCCATGAGTTCGGCTCCCTCGGTCGAGGGTGTGATCGGGTAGCCGAAGAAGTGGCGGCAGCCGGCCAGCAACGCGCCGATCGCCGAGGCGTGGTTGCCCTTGAGCACCAGAGGCTCGAGGTCGGGCAGCGGCACCTGCAGGTCGGGTATCTCGACCGGTGTCGGTGCGGTGGTGGTCCGGGGCCCGAAATGGGTCTTCGGATCGAAGAGCTCGGTCTCGAACTCGTTGATCGTCGGCTGTAGGCCGTAGGGTTCGGGGCAGGCGCTAAAGCAGAGCCCGCAGGCGGTGCACTCGTCGAGATTGAGAATCACCGGGGTGAACCCGGTGGCCGGCTCGATCTCGGTGCCCATCGTGATGCAGCCTTTGGGACAGGCCTCGATGCAGCGCCCGCACGCCTTGCAGAACTGCGGCAAGACGGCCGGTTTGGGCTTTATCCGAGTCGTAGGTGTCGACATGCAACTCCCTTTCAAGTCGCTCTTGTAGCTAACTTTGACTCCTCGTTCCGAGGAGCCAGATGCCCTCGGAAGTCCTGACTAATAGCTTACCTTTTGCACATTCTGGGCCAACACCCGGACAGGTAGGAGGGGGGACCTACCTCGGAGGGTGGCCTACATGAAACCCAGCTGCAGCCGGGCTGCCTCGGTCATCATGTTGGGGTTCCAGGGCGGGTCGAAAACGACCTCGACGTCGACGTTGTCGACACCGGGCACTTCCTGGACCCGGTTCTTGACGTCCTCGGCCAGGACCGGCCCCATCCCACAGCCCGGGGCCGTGAGGGTCATCTTCACCTCGACGCGATGCCCCCCCTCGGGCCGCTCTCCTACCGCGCAGTCGTAGATCAGCCCCAGATCGACGATATTCACCGGGATCTCCGGGTCGTAGCACCTTTTCATCTGCTCCCAGACCCGTTCTTCGATGGCCTCCTTGGTGTCGGCCACGCTCTCGTCGATCTCGATCTTGGCGACTTCCTTGCCCAGCGCGTCGGCGTCGTTGTGATCGATCCGGTACATCAGCCCGCGGGTGGTCATGATCGTAAAGCTGCCGCCGAGCTCCTGGGTGATCAGGACCTCCATCCCTTCGGGCAGCCGGATGCGGGTGCCCTCGGGAATCTGGATCGCCTCCACTTCCCGCGTGATCACAACTTCTTCTCGGCCGGGCATCGATAGTCCTTTAAAAAAGCGGCCGCGGCGCAACTACATTACTCCGCGGCCCTCCGGCGAAAGTATACCAGTATGGTCTTGAATAGTGAGGTCCTGAGAACCTCGAGCCCTTTTTCACCTCCGCGGCCCCGGCACCAGCCGTGTGCTCAGCTCCTCGATGTGCTCGTAGCCGGCGGCTTGCAGAGCCGCGATCAGCTGCTCGATGTGCTCTCGATTGCGGGTCTCCAGCGTCAGTCTGGCCTCGACCTGCCAAAAGGCGGTGTCGGTAAAGACGCGATCGTGGTGGATGTGCATGACGTTGGCTCCCTGCTCGGCGACCACATCCAGCAGATCGGAGAGAGCCCCGGGGCGGTCCTTGATGGTGATACGGAGTCGCACCAACCGGTGCTGCTTGAGCAGCGAGCGCTCGATGATGCGACCGAGGATGTTGGAGTCGATGTTGGCGCCACAGAGCACTACCACGACTCGACGGCCGGCGAGGGCGGGGAAGCGGCCCTGACGGACGGCGCAGTAGCCGGCGGCACCGGCCCCTTCGGTGAGGCTCTTGCCCACCTCCAGCAGCTCGATGACCGCGGCCTCGATCTCCTCTTCCGACACCAGCTCGATCCCGTCGACAAGCCGTTGGATGATGGGGAAGGTGTTCTTGCCCGGGCTCTTGAGCGTGATGCCCTCGGCAATGGTGGCCTCGACCTCGCGCGCCTCCAGCTTGCCACTGTCGAAGCTCCGCTTCATCGCCGGTGCGGCGCGGCTCTGCACCCCCAGGACCTTCACCTCCGGTCGCAACGCCTTGACCGCCGTCGCCACACCCGAGATGAGACCGCCTCCGCCGATGGGGACCACCACCGCCTCGAGGTCGGGGACCTGGTCGAGGATCTCGAGCCCCACCGTCCCCTGGCCGGCGATGACTTCCGCATCCTCGAAGGGGTGGACAAAGGTGAGGTCCTGCTCGTTACGTAACTTGTAGGCATGTTCCAGCGCCTCATCGAGGCTCTGTCCGTGGAGCTCGACACGAGCTCCCAGCTCGCGGGTGCGGGTGACCTTGACCAACGGTGTGGTCTCGGGCATGACGATGAGCGACTGCGCGCCGACCGTGGCGGCGGCGTAGGCGACACCCTGCGCATGGTTGCCGGCCGAGGCGGCGATCACCCCGCGCTCCCGTTCCTCCGGTGTCAGACAGAGCAGACGGTTGACGGCACCCCGAGGCTTGAAGGAGCCCGTCCGCTGCAGGGACTCGTATTTGAGGTAAAGCTCGACGCCGCACAGCTCGGACAGGACCTCCGACTCGAGG
>CALILB010000256.1 GCA_938016625.1 uncultured bacterium
TCGACGAAGATGGTGCCCAGGTGCACGAGCTCGGTTCGACCCTCGACCGCGATCGACCCCGCCTCTGGTCTCTGGCTTTCCAACAGCCCGATGCCGGTTGGCCGGTGGCCACCCGGCTCACCTTCGAGCTCACACCACAAGCCGACGGCTGCCAGCTCTCGGTACTGCAAGAGGGCTTCGAGCACCTGCCACTGTCGGACGGCCTGACAATTTGGGAGGCGTATCGGAGGAGGTGGAGGGAGGCGCTGACGCGGCTGGGGGAAGAGGTGGGCTCAAGGGCTTGAGGAAAAGGTAATCCAAGTGGAGACAACTTCTTTTTCAGGACGGGTGGTACCACAGGGGTACTAGGGTGCCTGTGGGAGGGCCCGGCTGGGTGGCTCTCCGCCAGCGCAACGCACCGACCACCGGAGTCTGCGGTCGGTCCGACGCACAGCGGAGCGCAGGCGAGGGCCACAACGCCAGATCTTCTCCCAGGCCCGAGCCGGCACCCAGGCGGGTCCTCCCGCAGGCTCCCTAGCCACCAACCTTCCAACCGGGATCTGCCACAGGCATCCAGCGAATGGATACGGCCGGCACGGAGGCCGGCCGCTTCGATTCCTAGTTCCTACCCAGAATCTCCCGCAGCGCAGCCTCCGCCTCAGGGTAGTGGAACTCGTACCCGGCCTCGAGCAGCTTCTTTGGCACCGCCCGCTGCCCGGTGAGCAGCAGCTCCCCCATCTCCCCAAAGGCCAGACGCAGGGCGGCGCCCGGCACCGGCATCACGCTCGGTCGCCGCAGGACCTTGCCAAGCATGCGGCTGAAATCTCCGTTGGTCAAAGGGTGCGGTGCGGTGAGATTGAAGGGCCCGGTCGCCAGACCATGCTCCAAAAGAAAGCAGATCGCCCCGACTTCGTCCTCCAGGTGAATCCATGGGAACCACTGTTGGCCGCTGCCCACCGGCCCGCCGATGAACAGCCGGAAGGGCAGCAGCATCCGGGGCAGGGCCCCACCCTTGGCGCTCAGAACCGGACCGGTTCGCAACACCGGCCGTCGCACCCCCAGGTCTTCGACCTCGGCGCTCGCGTCCTCCCAATCCCGGCAGAGACCGGCGAGAAAATCATCACCCGCGGACGCCTCTTCGTCGATCTCTTCTTCCCCGCACGGCCCGTAGTAACCCACCGCCGAGGCCTGGACGAGGACACCCGGCGGGCTCTTGGCGTCGGCAATGGCCCTGGCCACCGCACGACTGGAGTCGATGCGGCTATCTCGGAGACGTTGTTTCCTCCTTTTGGTCCAGCGCCCCGCAGCCAGGTTCTCACCCACCAGATGGACGACCGCGTCGGCGCCGTCGATCAGGGGAACCAGTTGCTGCCAGGAGCCCGCGTCCCACGCTTCGACTTTTGCCCCGCCCGGCAGCCCTTTCACCCGTGCCGGGTCACGACTCGTGATCACCACGCGATGTCCGGAGCCGATGAGCTGGCCGGCAAGTGCGTGCCCCACGAGCCCAGAGCCGCCAGATATCAGTATCCGCATTTCAGCCCTTCATTCCTTTGATCAGACCGCCGCCAACTCCTCCTCCAGCAGCTGGCGACGGTGAAGATCCGCATAGATTCCACCCTGCCGGACGAGATCTTCGTGCCTTCCCTGCTCGGCGACTCGACCCTCTTCGAGCACCATTATGAGGTCGGCTTCCTTCACCGTCGAGATCCGATGGGAGACGAGCAAAACCGTACGCTCCTGAAAGATCTCCCGTAGGTTGCCCAAGATCTGCTCCTCGGTATGAGTATCCACGGCGGAAAGGCAATCGTCGAGCAGCAGAACAGGTGAATCCTTGAGCAACGCCCGGGCGAGAGCTACCCGCTGTTTCTGCCCACCCGAAAGCGTGATGCCTCGCTCGCCGACCAGTGTGTCGAGACCATTGGAGAATCCCTCCATCTCTTCACCGAGACCGGCGGCGCGCGCTGCCGCCTCCACCTCGGATCGAGGTGCTCCCGGCCGACCCAGGGCGATGTTCTCCCCCAGGGTCGAGGAGAAGAGAAAAGTCTCTTGCGGCACGGTCGCCACCGCTGCTCGCAGATCGGCCAACCGGTAGCGGTGCACATCGTTCCCGTCGACGAATACGGCATCCTCCGGCGGGTCCGCCAGCCTCGGAACGAGCGACAGCAGGGTGCTCTTGCCGGCCCCGGTACGACCGACAATTGCCACCGTCTTGCCCGCCTCCACCTCGAGATCTATCTGACTCAGGACCGGCTGCCCATCGTCTTCCCAGGCAAAGCTCAAGTTGTTGAAGGCGATCGCCCCGCGAATACGGTCCCCACCGACCAACGGCGGCTCGTCGCGGATATCCGGCACCGTGTCCAGCACCTCCAGGATCCGTCCGAGAGACGCACTTCCCCGCTGGACCAGATTGATCACCCAGCCGATGGCGATCATCGGCCAGACCAGCCGCGAGAGAAAGAAGGTGAAGGTCACGAACTGACCAACGGTGATAGCGCCTCTTGCCACGAGGCCGCCGCCGTACCAGAGAACCGCGACAAACCCCAATCCAACCAGACCGTGAAGAAGAGGATGAAAGGCCGCCGTCCAGCGGATCAGCCGACGGTTCCGCTCGACATACTCGGTATTGAGTATCTCGAACCGTCCGACTTCGGCTTCCTCCTGGGCATAGGCTTTCACCACGCGCCCCCCGGCGAGATTCTCCTGCACGTTGGTCGAGATGGCCGAGAACTGCTCCTGCACTTTCTGGAACAGTCGATGGATTCTCTGGCCAAAGACCTTGGTAGCCACCGCCACCAGGGGCAGAGTAAACAGCGCCAACAGCGCCAGTCCGGCGTGGATACGAAACATGAAGAACAACGATCCGGTGGCGGTAAACAGCGTGTTGGCGCTGTACATGATCGCCGGCCCACAGAGCATTCGCACCGCCTGCAGATCGTTTGTGCCCCGCGCCATCAGATCGCCGGTGTAGTTGTGCTGATAAAACGAGAGAGGAAGCTTCTCCAGATGAGCGAAGTACTCGTTGCGCAGATCGAATTCGATGTTGCGACTCATCGTCACCAGCAAGAGACGCTGGAGGAATATGAAGATGCCTTGAATCAGGGTGATACCGACCAGCAGTCCGGCGTAGACAAACAGAGTCCGACGCGAGGGGTCCTCGACAAAGGTGTCCACGGCTCGGCCCACAACAATGGGTGTCAACAGACCGAGGGCCACGGACGACAAGATGGAGGCCAGACCAAAGATCAATCTGCCGCGATAGCGGCGAAAGTAGGGAATCAGCTCGAGGACGCGATTCATCAGTCTGGCAGCCGGGAAGCGGCGTGCAGACTCCGACCCGTTAGAGGATGGATCAGCTCGTCACCCGCTTTGTCCGTTCGTATCGCCTCGAGGCGAACAATGGGCCGCTTCTCGTTTTCGTATTTGGCCTCGTAGTTTGTACGCGGCCCGTCTTCCCACGGCCCCTGGCGACTCTTTACGGTCAGTGCCGGATGCGACCCGAGGATCTCGGCCACCATACCCCCGTACTCGAGGTGATCGGTGGCGAAGAAGAGACGCCCCGCGGGTTGCAGCAGGCCGAGGACCAGGTCCACCGATTCGGGATCGAATAGTCGTCGCTTCTGATGTCTGCTTTTTGGCCAGGGATCCGGAAAGTAGACGTGGACTACCCCGGCAAACGCGGCCGGCAGCGCGACGGACAGCAAATAGAGGGCCTCGCCGGCAATCAGGATCACATTTTCCAGACCCTGCCGCCGCATTCGTTTCTGCGCCAGCCGGTAGTACTTGCGGGCCAACTCGATGCCGAGGAAGCGGCCGCCGGGCTCGACGGCGGCCCGGCCCAGGAGGAATCGGCCTTTACCGAATCCGATCTCTACTTCCCAGGGCCTGTCGCCGGGTAGAAGCTCCTCGAGTGGGAGGGGTGCGGCGAGATGGGCCAGGTCGAACTCGTCTTGCGACAGACTGACCAGCGTCGGCTTCATCCCAGCTCTTCGAGCCCTTGCTCCTCGAGCTGGCTCACGAGGCGGCCGACCTCTTGCGCCCGCTTCTTCGGGACCACGAGGACGGTATCGCCGGTGCGAACGATCACCATGTCCGACACCCCCAGGGCGGCGACCGAGCCCTCCTCGGCAAAGATCAAATTGTCGTTGCAGTCGATCGTCAGCACCCGACCACGGGTAACGTTGCCCGCTTCGTCTCCCTCCAATACATCCCAGAGAGCAGCCCACGAGCCAAGATCGCTCCAACCACAATCGACGGGGATGGTGACCAGATCGTCGAGCTTTTCCATGACGGCAAAATCGATGGAGATCGAAGTCAGCTGCGGGTAGATCTCCACCAGCCGGTCGGGATCCTGCCGGACCTTTTCCAGGCCGGCGGCCATCTCCGGCTGGAACCGATCCAGCAATTCCAGCATCCGCCGCCCACGAAAGATAAAGATGCCCGCATTCCACAGATAGTCGCCGCTCTCGACAAAGTGTCGAGCCGTCGACTCGTCCGGTTTTTCGGTAAAGCGTACGACGTCTCGCAGATGGCTCTCGGTCTCGAGCACCGACCCCAGCTCCAGATACCCGTACCCGGTCTCGGGCCAGCGGGGCTCAATACCCAGGGTGACCACCCGGTCGCTATCGAGACAGACCCTCTCCGCCAACTCGAGAGCGCCCCTGAACGACTCGGCGTCGGCAATCCGGTGATCGGCCGGCAGCACCGCCACCGCACCCTCCTGCAGCTCCGCCGGCATCGATTGGATCGTCCAACCGATAGCGGCCGAGGTGTTGCGGCCGGCCGGCTCTTCGAGAATCTGCTCCGTCGGCACCTCGGGCAACTCTTCTTTCACCGCCGGTGCGAGCT
>CALILB010000257.1 GCA_938016625.1 uncultured bacterium
GCCGCGCTCCCCAAAACCAAGCAGCCCGCAGGCATAGCCGGCAAAGATGATGGCCACGGCGGCGATGCCGCCGCTGTTGATCACCAGCAGCTGGGTCCAGCCGTAGAGAAAGGCCGGCAGCTCGCCAAAGGTCTCGCGCAGGTAGACATAACCGCCACCGGCCAGCGGTCGGCGTGCCCCGAGCTCTCCAAAGCAGAGAGCACCAATGAGCGCCACCGCCCCACCCACTACCCAGGCCAGCATGATCTGACCGGGCCGGTCGACTCGCTGGGCAACGATGGAGGGTGAGAGAAAGATGCCCGCGCCGATGATGCCGCCGATGACGACCATCATCGAGTCGAAGAGCGAAAGCCGCCGTTGGTACCCACTGCTACCCGGCCCGTCCTGACCGCTCTTGGTCCCCGCGCTCTGCATCACTTTCGGTATTCCGTTCGAGCAGCACGACATTACCAGCACCGCCCACCACTTATACTCCCTCCTCGAGCTCACGACCGGCACCACCCGCTTTTGCGGTCCTCGGGAGATAGAGCAATGTCTACGAATCAGGAATTGCGAGCCCTACGCCTGTCGGCCTGGGGACAACTCTTTTTTGGCGCGCTCGGTCTTGGCTTTGCGCTCTACACCGAGTCGGAAGCTATCCTTCTGGATGGCTACTTCTCACTCATCGGCTTCGCCATGAGCCTGCTGACAATGAAGGTGGCCCGCCTGGTACAGCAGGGGGGCGACGAGACCTTTCACTTCGGGTACTTTGGCTTCGAGCCGATGCTCAACCTCCTCAAGGGGATCGTGATTCTGGGTGTCTGTGGATTCTCCCTGGCCTCTGCAATTAAGGCCCTGCTCCACGGTGGCCGAGTGCTCGCCGTGGGGCCGGCGCTCCTCTACGGTGTCATCGCCGCCGTCGGATGTCTGGTGATGGCGGGGGTGATGACCAGGCTGGCCAAGCGCAGCGGCTCGCCGCTGGTGACGGTCGAGGTCCAGACCTGGCGGGTCGACGCCGTCGTCAGTCTGGGTGTCGTCGCCGCCTTTTTGGCCGCCTTCCTGCTGGAGGGCAGCCGGTGGTCGGGGGTAGTGGACTATGTCGATCCGGGCCTCGTGACGTTGATGATCCTGGGTGTGATCCCGACCCCGATCCGCATCGTCCTGGACAGTCTCGGCGAGCTGCTGTCGATCGCCCCCGAAAAGCCGGTTCAAGAGGAGGTACAACAGCGTTTCGACGAGCTGGTGGCCGACTACCCGTTCGAGCGGAACGTGCTGCGGATGGCCAGGGTCGGACGGATCTCCTATCTCCTTGCCCATGTCCTGGTGAAACCGGAGTTCCAGAATCAGAACATCGGCGAGCTCGACCTCATCCGTAGACGGATCGAGGCCGGCATCCGGGAGCTCCACCCCTCCTGGGAGGTGGATACCCTGTTTGTCGCCGACGAGTCGTTGGTTTAGCGGCTCGGTAAGACTGTCCTACTCTGTGGCCGGCGGTTTCGGCAGTGCCGTGGCGCGGACGTTCAAGATCCGGTTGCCCCGGACCTTGAGGATCTCCAGCGACAACTCTCCCAACGTCACCCGGTCGCCCACCTGGGGTTTGCGGCCCAACTCGGAAAGCACCACTCCGGCGATAGTGTCCTCGTCGCGATCGCTCAACTCGAGATCGACCAGGTCTTCGAAATCGGCTACCAGCATCGCGCCCGAGACATCCCAGACATTCGCCGCTCGTTTTTCGAATTCGGGTTCCTCGTGGTCGAACTCGTCCTGGATCTCGCCGACGATCTCTTCGAGCACATCCTCGAGAGTGACGATGCCGCTCACCCCCCCGTACTCGTCGAGCACCGCCACCAGGTAGCGCTTGTCCTGACGCATCCGGCGCAGCAGCTGATCCAGCGGCAGGGTCTCGGGTACGAAGGCGATAGGGTGCGCGATCTGCTCTAGGGATTTTGGCAGCTCGCGGGCGCGGAAGATGTCCTTTATGTGGATGAGCCCGATGACCTGATCGAGATCACCCTTACAGAGCGGAAAACGGGTCCGCCCGCTCTCGCGCGCCACTTCGAGGTTCTCGGCCATCGTGCGATCGGTCGACAGATAGACCACATCGGCTCTGGGCACCATGACCTGCCGGGCCATGCGGTGCGAGAGCTCGAAGATGTTGTCCAGCAGATCCCGCTTCCAGGTGGAGAGATTGCTGGCGTCGGGTGAAGCCAGCAGCAGCCGGAGCTCCTCCTCGTCGTGACCGAGCTCGCTCTCGCTCACCGGCTCGATGCCGACCAGCTTGAGCAGCCAGTTGGCGGCATGGTTGAGCACCCAGATCGCGGGATACGAGATCTTGTAGAAAAGAAAGAGCGGCATCGACACCCAGAGGCTCGTCGGCTCCGGCATGCGGATGGCCACCGACTTCGGGGCCAGCTCGCCCAGGACGATATGCAGGATGGTGATGACCAGAAAAGCGGTGGTGAGACTGATCGTGTGCACCAGGGCGGGCGTGGCCCCTGGGAACTTCATCACCAGAGGCTCGATCAGCCAGGCGAAAGCCGGCTCGCCGATCCAGCCGAGGGCAAGACTGGCGAGGGTGATTCCCAACTGGGTCGCCGACAGGTAGGCGTCGAGGTGACGCACCATGTGGCGGGCGATCTTTCCCCGCCGACTTCCCTGGGCGACGTAGGGATCGAGCTGGGTCGGCCGCACCTTGACCAGCGCAAACTCCGCCGCCACAAAGAACCCGTTCAGCAGCACCAGCAGGAACGCTAGAAGAAGACCCACCCACGGGTTCAGCCCGATCGAGGGTGCCGGCACACTCACCAATGTGTAGAACGCGGGGATCATCTACAGCTGCCCCTGCCGCCGACTCGCAACGGAGCGGACCGGTGGCCGGTGGTCAGAAAGTCTTCAGTTCTTGGCCGGGAGTGACTTTGAGGAGGGTCGTCCATGTGTGTGCGATCAGTCTAGCAGAAGGATGCCGAAAAGTGACTTGCTTCACTTACGATTTGGACTCTCGATGCTAGGATTTCACCTGGGTGAGGGCATGCCAAAGCTGAGCGTCTACAAGAACCGCGAGCATCTCTTCAACTACTTCATCGAGACCGACCACGTCGTTGTCGGCAGAAGCCAGGACGCCGACGTGCCGCTCGACAGCGAGGCGGTCTCGCGCCAACACCTGCGCATCAAGAAGGAAGGTGCAAGTTACGTCGCCGAGGATCTCAGCGGCAAGAACGGCATGTTCATCAACAACCAATACACCAACATTCACCTCCTGAGAGACGGCGACAAGATCGAGATAGCCCAGCATCTGATCGTCTTTCATCGCTCGGATGCCGAGCTGGCCGAGGAAGAGATCAAACAGCGGCCCGGTCATGAGTTCTACATCGACCGCTCGCACGTGGAGAAGATCCTGGACACCACCTCCGGGCGGGTCGAGGACACCGCTCAGGAGGTCGACGGCGACAAAGCCACGACCCTGTTGTCGGCGCAAGAAATCCAAAAGCTAAAAGTAGCCACCGCCCGCCGGCGTGGTGCTCACCTGGCCTACATGTACCGGGGTCTGCGCAAAGAGATTCCGCTTGGCAACTCGGCCAACACCATCGGTTGGGACGACGATTGTGACCTCCGCCTACCCGGCAAGCCGCTACTGTTTGGCGGCGCGGTCGCCCGCATCTCCCCCGCCCAGGACGGCAGCTACCAGCTGGAGGCGCTCAACTTCTGGCGTCCAGTCAAGGTCGGTGGCACCAGAGTCCAGGTCCACGCCCTCCAGGACGACGAGCTGCTGGAGGTCGGTGGTCTCAAGATCCGCTTCCGCGCCGCCGTCGACTAGTACACCCTCACCAGTCCTGTACCTTTGGCGGCCCGATAGGCTAGCCTGGAGATCGTGCGTCAGTCGGCAAGCTCACTTCTGAAGAAGCTCGACGAGCTGCGACACCGTTATGGCTCCGGTGTCGCCTCCGGTCGCCTGGAGATTCTGGTCGAGCTCGAGAGGCGATCCCTCGGTCGGGTCGAGGAGGTCTTCCACCTCCACGAGCTCCTCTGTTTTCTTCGCGCCTACCCCGACAACCGGGAGGTCCTGGGGCAAGTCGAAACCATGCTGGAGGGCTTCTCCGCCAGAGGCGACCTCCGCCGCTTTCGCCAGCGACTCGCCGACACCGGGATCGCGGGCACCGACATCCACTACCGGTTCTACTGGGTGACCGCGGGCTGGCTGGCGCTGCACTGGCCCGATCATCTCTCCATCGACTGGCCGGAGCTCGACAAGCCGGAGGAGCTGCTGGGGATGCTCGACCTGCTGATGCCCTACTCGGAGACCCCCGCTCTCGACCAGGTGGACTATTCGTTACGCGAGTGGGTCGAGCGACTCAAGGGGCCGGAAGAGACCGACGCTACCTTTCTCATCCGACGCTTTGCGGCACTCACGGCCACCGCGCCGGTGCGGGAACGGATCTATGAGCAGTTCGATCTACCACTGACGCTCATCCCGGGGCCCGGCACCCCCACCCGTACCCTGGCCAAAGACCGCAGCAGGGCGTCAACGGCTTTTCAGACCCGCCCGTTGAGGCGGGAGCGACCCGATCTGAAGCAAGAGGCTCGCCGCCGGCCGGCCGCGGTACGAGAGGTCTCCGTCCGCGAAGGCCGGCGGCTGATCGATCTTGCCCGCGAAGCCATGGTCACCCGTCAGCGGGATCTGGATGCCTTTGCCAACGCCGACCCCCGTGATGTACGCATGGTGGAGCTCGGTGGCGGTCTTCGCTTCGCCACCTATGGGCTGCTGCCGGCGCGGCGACTTCTGCTCGAGTGCTCCTACGGCATGATCATGCTCAAGAATGGTGTGCCATTTGGCTACGCGCTGGCGAGCACGCTTTTTCGCTCGACCGAGGTGGCCTACAACATATTCGACAGTTTTCGGGGCGGGGAGGCCGCCTGGATCTTTGGTCGGCTGCTGGGGAGCTTCCACCACCTATTCGGTACCGAGGTCTTCGCCATCGACCCCTTCCAGCTCGGCTACGGCAACAAGGAGGGTCTCGCCTCCGGCGCCTGGTGGTTCTACTACAAGCTCGGGTTCCGACCACGGGACCCGGAGATTCGTCGGGTCCTGCGCGGGGAGCTCGAACAGATGAAAATCGACCCCGGACACCGCTCGGATACTGAGACCCTGGAACAGCTGGCGGCCGACTATGTTTATCTCTATCTGGGCCGCCAGCGAGACGACGTTCTGGGTCGGTTGTTCCTGGGCAACATCGGCCTTGAGATCTCCGACTATCTCGCCCGCCGTTTTGGCGGTGAACGGGAGCGTGGGCTCGAGGTCTGCTCCCGCGAGGCGATGGATCTTCTAGGGCTAAGAACGCTCGACGGCTTCTCGCCCGGCGAACGCCTCGCCTGGGAGCGGTGGAGCCCGCTGGTCTTGATCCTTCCGGGAGTCAACCGGTGGAGCAAAGCGAACAGGCGAGCGCTTGTCCGAGTGGTGAAAGCAAAGGGCGCCCGCCGGGAGTCCGACTTTCTCCGCCTTTTCGACCGCCACCCGAGACTCGGCCAAGCCCTCCTCCAGTTGGCCTGAGCAGCGCTCTACTCGAAACCCATCTTCTTCCAGAACTTGAGCCCGGGGCACACTCCTGTGATCCCGGCTACCAAAAGCAGGAGCACCGGCACATAGGCAAACCAGTGTGCCTTGTCGAATCCCGTGAGCAGAATGCCCACGAGTATGATCGCCGCCAGCGTGAAGAACTGCATTCTGAGAGCTGTCATCTCAATCCTCCTTGGCGAAGGTCCGCTCGGATCACATCCCTTAATCGATATGGCTCTTCAGTCGCTTGGGCAGAAACCCCCCCAGCAGGACCGTTAGACCTGCCAAAATCAGGAGAATTGGGCCCAGTGACATCTCGGCGTCCACCAGCTGCCAAATCCCACCGAGCAGAAACGCCACACCCACGACAATCCAGAAACCCTCCAGCTTGAGCCTGGATGAAAAGCGTGCCAGCTGTCCTGCGAGCGTGATGATGCCTATTCCAACGAGCGTTGTACCCCAGCTGAATTCAAACAGGAGCGCCGCGCCGATCCAGATAAAGAACAGCCCCCACCCCACGGCATCGAGCCTTTCGGCACTATTGCTCCGATCGGCGGCCTCCGGCTTTGTCGTCTGTTCCCCTGTCATAACTTCTTGGTTCATGACTCCCTCCTTGTTACCGCGTGAGGCTCAGGAGCCACAGCACGCAGATTCCTGGCCCGCGGTTTCCGTTTTGTGTCCTCCTGCGCAGGGGCAGGAGCCCTTCACCTTCTTGACCATCAAGGGAATGGCTATGGCCGCCACCAGCACCCCCAGGATGGGGGCACAGTGCTTCATCTCGCGGCAGACGGCCCCACAACCATTACCTTTGCTCTTCTCGGTCGTAGATCTCTCTTTACACATCTTGGGTCTCCTTTCCGTCACCTGTAGGACGAAACCGGCTTGGAAAGGGATACACCTTCAATCGGCCCGCTCGGCCGAGGGTCGACTAGCCGCCCTCTGCGCCGCCCGAGGACGGCTTGCGTTCGCAGACAAAAACATCCCGCTCGTCGCGGATAAATCTGCAGGCGTTGTCTAGCGCTTCCTTCAGCTTCTTTCTTGCCCGGTGCAACCGGATCTTCGCCGTGGCCAGGGAGCAGCCGAGCATCGTGGCGATCTCCGGGTTGGTCAGCCCCTCCAGATCGTGGAGCAGGATCACCGCCCGATAGTCATCGGGCAGCGTCTCGAGGTAGTCCTGCACGCAGCTGCTCATCTCCCGCTGCTCGACCACCTTGTCGAGACGGGGTGAGTCATCGGCTAGTTCGATCGGGACCGGTTCCCCGGGTTCTCCTGATGTGCCGTCGATCGAGACGGCTTCAGATCTTGGTGACGTCTTCCGGAAGCGGTCGTAGCTGAGATTGGTCGCGATGCGATAGAGCCAGGAAGAGACTTTGCTTGGATCCTCGAGGGTCGCGAGCTTGCGGTAGGCCCGAA
>CALILB010000258.1 GCA_938016625.1 uncultured bacterium
ACCGTCCCCTCGGCCATGGCCCAGACGTTGCCCGAAAAGCGGAAGCCCCGAAGCACGTCGAAGAAATCTCCTTCCAGCTCCCGAAAGCCCGGCAGGCTCTTCAGGTGCTCGATCTGGTCGTCGGTGAATCGCATCCGGACCAGCGAGGCCAGCGCCTGCTCGAGACCGGCAAAGACGAGAAAATTGCGGTTGGCAGGCAGCCGGCGGACAAAGAGCTCGAATGTCGCCCGTGGCATCGTCGGCAGACGGTGGTAGGCCGCCGCCATCGTCAGCTCGTAGAGATCGGTCGAGAAGCTCAGGTCGTCGTCACCGAGCGTGAATGTCGAAGCTGCCCCTGGCTGGTGACTCATGTTGGAAGAGAGTCTATCTCAGCGCTTCAGCCGTCCGCTCTACCGTAGAAGCTCAGGCTGCTGTCGCCGTAGCGACGGATCGTGACCTGCTTCAGATCGCCGACCCGGGCCGGTAGCTCGATTTTGGCATGGTGCTCGATGGCCATCTCACCCTCTGCGGCGAGAAGTGAGCTCGCAGCGCCAATCAGCTCCTCGTAGGCGGCGAAATCATACGGTGGATCGGCAAAGATCAGATCGGCGGCCGTTGGCAGACGATCCGAGATGCGATCGAGATCGCCGGGCAACTCTGCTTGGAGCACCAGCACATCTGTCGACGGCAGGCCCTGGAGGTTTCGGCGCAGGATCTCGAGCACTGTCTTTTCGGACTCGACAAACACGACCTGCCGCGCGCCGCGGCTGAGGGCCTCGAGACCGATGGCGCCGCTGCCGGCAAACAAATCGAACAGGGTGGCATCTCGAATCCGACCTTGCCAGATATCGAACAGGGCCTCACGCAGACGGCCTCCCGAAGGTCGGATCGCAACCGGTACTGCCAGGGTTCGGCCCTTGAGCTCGCCGCCGCTGATACGGACGGTCCTCTTGCTCAAAGCGGTTCCTGACGGCTGACGAGCTCGGTGAACCATTCGTCCATGTCTTCTTCCTGCACATAGATCGTCAACGGCTGGTCGATGCCCTGGAGCTCGATGCCCTTCTTGTCGCTCGTGTAGCCGATGACCTTGAACCGAGATCCGTCGACACGGATGAGAATATCGCCGGACCGCGGCAGATAATCCCTTGGCAGGCGTCCCTTGGGGAAGCGCTCCTCGCCCTCCACAACCAGCTCTTCGACGATGGTATTGACCCGCGACAGGGCCAGCGAGAAGCTCTCGTAGCGCCCAAACTGGTAGACCCGCGGCTCACCCTCCCCGGTGCCCACCTCGATCTCGCAGCGACCGATCCACTCGAGCTCCCCACCCGGAATTCCGGGCTCGGCCTCGGAGAGGTCGATCTCCTCCAGCCGATTCACATAATCCCTCAACACATCGTAGGGCAGCTCGGCCAGTCTCATGTTCTGCTCCGGTCCCTCGCCCTCCCGCAGCCGGATGGTGCCGTTGGCAAAAAGGGTCACATCCTCTTTCCCAACCTCACTCAGGCAGTCGCGCCGCACCAACACCTTGCTGCGGGGATCTACGGGCTCGCCCGCCCCGAGCCATGTCAGGCAGGCGACCAGAACGAGCAGCCGGTGAGTGTTCATTCTCCGAGGCTACCCTATTTCTGATGGCCCTTCTCGAGCAGCTCGGCGGCATGGTCTAGCTCTTCGTCGGCACCGATAAGGCCGTCGAGCCGAGCCTCGAGGGTAGCGGTCAACACGGCGCCGATCGCCGGACCGGGTGATGCGCCCCGTGCCAGAAGGTCTTGACCGGAGATGGTGAGCTCGATGTGACGAAGCTCTTCCAGCCAGCGCTCCACCCAGGCCTTCACCTCGTCATCCCCGAGCGCCGACAACAGGACCTGCTCCTCGGCCTGGAGTCGCGCCAGGGACCGGGCCGCCAGATGGGGCTGGACGCGGGACCCGTCCAAATCACTCGCCGCCGCTTCCAGACGTTGACGGAATCCCAGCAGCAGCTCGCGGTCGGCCCCGACAAGACCGAGCCGATCGACCAGCTCCTCCCGCACCGCCGGCTCCAATCGCCAAGCCAGACTCATCAGCGCCAGCCGCCAGAATTCGAGCGCGGGCAGCTCGATCCCTTTGTCATGCAGTCGAACGATCTGGTCGGTAACCCTTGTCAGACGCTCGGCATCCCGCTCGTCGAAGCTCAACCGCGGATGGAGGGTGCGCAACAGCCCCAGCTCATCCATCCGGCGTAGCGAGGCCTCCAGATTCTCGAGCTCTCCAAACAGATAGACCACTTCTTGGCGCAACCGCGCCGGCGAAAGCCGGTCGACGATCTGCTTCTCGACTGCCTGGTTCAAAAGACGTTTGGACTCCGGCTCGAGGCGCAAGCCCAGCCGGGTCTCTAGACGCACGGCCCGAAAGGCCCGAGTCGGGTCATCGACAAACGAGCGGGAGTGGAGTATCCGGAGCAGGGAGTCCTCGAGATCCTGCACCCCGCCCCTGGAGTCGATGAGCTCGAGACCCGCGTCCGGACCGAGCCGCACGGTCAGGGTGTTGACCGTAAAGTCGCGGCGATCCAGGTCCTCCTCCAGGCTTCCCTCGCGGACCACCGGCAGTACCGCCGGCTCTGGGTAGCTCTCGGCGCGGCTGGAGGCGATGTCGATGTGGAGACCGAGGGGATCTTCCACCTCGGCGGTGAGAAACTGCGGGTGGGTCCTGACCGGGGCGTCGAGCCGCTCGCCCAGCGCGTGCGCAAAGTCGGCCCCGGATCCTTCCACCACCAGATCGAGATCGCGGAGCTCGCCGGTGAGCAGCAGATCCCTGACCGCCCCACCGACCAGATAGACGGAAACCTCCAGCTCCCGGGAGAGATCGGCGATGAGAGTCAGGCGCTCGCGCACCTCGGATGGGGTCGCCTCTTCCACCAGCTCCCCGATCCGTCGAGCACGACTATGGATTTGGCTCACGCTGTCGAAATGTGGGTCACGCGATGGCAACCGACTGCAAGCCCATCAGCTTGGTCACCGACCCCGGACCGAGAAGGGCCTCGATGGAGGTGACGAGCCCGGGGTCGTAGCGAACCTTGAACCTCTCATCCGGCGCGATCTGGACTTCGCCGTTCTCAAGCTCGAGGTGGAGACGGACCGGAACCTCACCGGCATTCTCGATCAGCAGATCTCTCAACGTCATCAGATCGGTGGTCGTCATCTCCGTGGGCAGCGTCAGCCGCAGCTCGGTAACGAGCCGGTCCTCGGCCTGATCGAGTGGCGTCATCTCTTCGACCGTCAGCTCGACACCCGATCCTCGATCACGGGCGGTCCCCTTGATCAAGACAATCGCCTCCTCCTCGAGGATCGATGCGTACTTCTGCAGCGTATCCGCGAAGACGGCGACGGGCACGGTGCCCTCCTCGTCCTCGAGCACAAACCGCCCCATCAGGCGGCCCGCATTCGGACCACTCTTGATCTTGTTCTGTCTGATGCGCGTGACCAGCCCGCCGATCGCCAC
>CALILB010000259.1 GCA_938016625.1 uncultured bacterium
CGGTCGAGAGCAAGCGGAGCTCCTCTTCGTCCAGGAATCACAGGGTGTCTCCATCGACGGAGAGACAATGACCATGACCGGGGTCAAACCCGAGGTCCTCTTCTTTACCGACCGACCCGAGCGTCTGGCGGGTTATCTGACCATCGACGAGTTTCTCTCCGCCGTCAGCGAAGGCCCCGACAGCTTTGCCAAAGATCCACCCAACGCCACGCTGGCGAGTTTGGAGGGCGACGAGTTCGTGGATGTCGTCCTGGAGCTGACCCAGCGGCCACGCTACGAAGACGACAATCTGGTCTTCAAAATAGAGGTCATCCAAGGCGAGATCCCACTGACCGGTGGACCGAGTGCGCTCTTTATCGACACCATCGGCCGACCGCTCTCCCCCGACTCGGTCGCGGGTGCCCACCGGCGTCACCGCCGCCGGGTCGTGCGCCGACATACGCCGTGACGATTCACGGGGTGGCGCCCCGACACGGACTCTGCTAAAACCCGGCCATGAGTCTGCTCCACCTCTACCGGGCCCCGGGACTCTCGCCGACCCGGAGGATCGCACTCCTCGAGCAGAGCCAGAGACTCCTCTCAACCGACATCCACGGGCTCGAGACGGAGCACTGTCTCAACATCGAGGCCACCGGTGAGCTGAACCGGGAGGAGCTGGAAGCCCTGGGCTGGTTGTTGCGGGAGACCTTCGAGCCCGAGCGCTTTGGATCGGCGAGCTTTCTCGGCGGCAATGGTGAGGTGCTCGAGGTCGGGCCACGGATGAATTTCAGCACCGCCTGGTCGACCAACGCGGTATCGATCTGTCGTGCCTGCGGGCTGGACAAGATCCGTCGTATCGAGCGCTCGCGGCGGTATCTTCTCGAGACAGCGGCACCCCTGACAGAAGAGCAGAAGGCCGCCTTTCTGGCCACCGTCCACGACCGCATGACCGAGTGTCACTACCCGGAGCCGCTCGCGAGCTTCGATCCGGGAATCGAGCCCGAGAAGACCGTAGAGGTGCCGGTGATCGAGGAGGGGCGGGCGGCGCTCGAGCGGCTCAATCGCGAGATGGGGCTCGCCTTCGACGACTGGGATCTCGACTACTACACCGACCTCTTCGTCAACCGGATCGGGCGCAACCCCACCAATGTCGAGTGCTTCGACATCGCCCAGTCGAACAGCGAGCACTCGCGGCACTGGTTCTTCAAGGGCAAGCTGGTGATCGACGGGCAGGAGGCACCCGCGCACCTCATGCAGCTCCTCCGCGAGCCGCTCGAGGCCAACCCCAACAACAGCGTCATCGCCTTCAAGGACAACTCGAGCGCCATCCGCGGCTATCCGATCCGGACCATCGTCCCGGCACAGCCCGGCGAGCCCTCGCCCTTTGTGATGACCGAGCTCGACCACCACGTCATCTTTACCGCCGAGACCCACAACTTCCCCTCCGGCGTGGCCCCCTTCCCCGGCGCCGAGACCGGTACCGGGGGTCGCCTGCGGGACGTCCACGCCGCCGGCCGCGGCTCCCACTATGTCGCCGGTACCGCCGCCTACTGTGTCGGCAACCTCCACATCCCGGGCTACGCGCAGCCCTGGGAGGATCCCGGCTTCGCCTATCCCGCCAACCTGGCCCCGCCTCTTGCCATCGAGATCGAGGCCAGCGACGGCGCCTCGGACTACGGCAACAAATTCGGCGAGCCGGTGATCCAGGGGTACACCCGATCCTTCGGGCTGCGGCTGCCCGGCGGCGAGCGCCGCGAGTGGATCAAACCGATCATGTTCAGCGGCGGTATCGGTCAGATCGACGCCCGCCACACCGAAAAAGAGATCCCCGAGCCGGGGATGCTGGTGGTCAAGATCGGCGGGCCGGCCTACCGCATCGGGATGGGGGGTGGGGCCGCCTCGAGCATGGTCCAGGGTGAGAACGTGGCCGAGCTCGATTTCAACGCCGTCCAGCGGGGCGATGCCGAGATGGAGCAAAAGCTCAACCGGATCATCCGCGCCTGTATCGAGATGGGAGATCGTAATCCGATCGTCAGCATCCACGACCAGGGCGCCGGCGGCAACTGCAACGTCCTCAAGGAGATCATCGAGCCGGCCGGGGCGCGGCTGGGCATCCGCGAGATCCTGCTCGGTGACAACACTCTCTCGGTGCTCGAGATCTGGGGTGCCGAGTACCAGGAGAACGACGCCCTGCTGCTCAGACCCGAGCATGCCGAGCTCTTCCGCCACCTCTGCGAACGGGAGAAGGTGCCGTTCTCTTTTGTCGGCGAGATCACCGGCGACGGCAGGGTGGTCGTCTACGACGAGGCCGATGACTCGACTCCGGTCGATCTCGAGCTCGAAGCGGTGCTTGGCGACATGCCGCAAAAGAGGTTCGAGCTCGAGCGCCTGCCACTCCGTCTCGAGCCGCTCGAGCTGCCCGACGGCCTCACCATCGGCGATGCTCTCGAGCGGGTGCTGCGGCTGCTGGCAGTGGGCTCCAAGCGGTTCCTCACCACCAAGGTCGACCGCAGCGTCACCGGCCTGGTGGCCCGCCAGCAGTGTGCCGGACCGCTCCAGCTCACCGTGGCCGACGTGGCGGTCATCGCCCAGAGCCACTTCGGCACCACCGGTGCCGCCACCGCCATCGGTGAGCAGCCGATCAAGGGGCTGCTCGATACCGCGGCCATGGCCCGCATGTGTGTCGGTGAGGCGCTCACCAACCTGGTCTGGGCCCGGGTGAGCGCGCTCGAGGATGTGCGCTGCTCGGGCAACTGGATGTGGGCGGCCAAGCTACCGGGTGAAGGTGCCGCCCTCCACGACGCCGCCGTGGCGCTCAAGGACATCATGCTCGAGCTCGGCATCGCCGTCGACGGCGGCAAGGACAGCCTGTCGATGGCGGCCCTGGCACCCACCGATTCCGGCACCGACGAAACGGTCAAGGCCCCCGGCTCGCTGGTGGTCTCCGCCTATGTCACCTGTCCCGACATCACCAAGACGGTGACTCCGGATCTGCAATTGCCGAGGAGCGGTCGGCTCCTCTATGTGGACCTCGGGCGCGGGCAGCAGCGGCTCGGGGGATCGGCCCTCGCCCAGGTCTATGGTCAGATCGGCGACGAGTCCCCGGACGTCGAGGATCCCGGGCTGCTCGCCCGGGCCTTCGACACGATGCAGACGCTGATTGCCGAGGGCATCGTCGCCGCCGGTCACGACCGCAGCGATGGCGGCCTGATCACCACCCTGTTGGAGATGGCCTTTGCCGGCAATTGCGGCATCGACATCGCAATCGACGGCGACGCCACCACCGACCCGGTGGCCTTGCTCTTTGCCGAAGAGCTGGGGCTGGTTGTGGAGGTGTCGGCAGACGACGAAGAGGCCGCCCTCGAGGCCTTCGAGCGCTCGGAGGTCCCGTGCACCACGATCGGGCAGACGGTCGAAGAGCCGGTGGTCCGCATCCGGGTCAGCGGCCAGGAAATCCTTGCCGCCGACATGCGGGATCTCCGCGACCTCTGGGAAGAGACCAGCTTCGAGCTCGACCGTCTGCAGGCCGATCCGGCCTTTGTCGAGCAGGAGCGCACCGGGCTTCGGCATCGCACCGGACCGCGGTTCGTGGTCCCTTTCGATCCCCGACCGACCGCACCCGCCATCCTCGACAGCTCCAACAAGATTCCCGTCGCCATCCTGCGCGAGGAGGGGAGCAACGGCGACCGGGAGATGGTCTCGGCCTTCTACGCCGCCGGCTTCGAGCCCTGGGACGTGGTCATGACCGATCTGCTGAGCGGCCGCGTCGAGCTGGATCGCTTCCGGGGTGTAGTGGCGGTTGGCGGTTTCAGCTATGCCGATGTGTTGGATTCGGCCAAGGGTTGGGCCGGTGTGATCCGCCTCAACGAGAGTCTCTGGCGACAGTTCGAGGAGTTCTACCGACGACCCGACACCTTCAGCCTGGGTATCTGCAACGGCTGCCAGTTGCTGGCTCTGCTCGGCTGGGTTCCCTGGACGGGGATCGCGGATCGAGAGCAACCGCGCTTTGTCCAAAACGCCTGTGGCCGTTTCGAATCCCGCTTTGTCGCCGTGCAGATCCAGGAGAGCCCAGCGGTCCTGATGCGGGGAATGGAGGGCGCGACCCTTGGAATCTGGGTGGCCCATGGCGAGGGGCAGGCCCTCTTCCCGGCGCCGGCGATTCTGGACCAGGTGCTGGCCGATGGGCTGGCGCCGGTGCGCTTTGTGGACGACGACAACGAGGTGACCGAGGCCTATCCGTTCAATCCCAACGGCTCACCCCACGGCATCGCCGGGCTGTGTACCCCCGATGGGCGTCACCTGGTGATGATGCCGCACCCGGAGCGGAGCTATCTGCCGTGGCAGTGGGGCTGGATGCCCACCACCGACCGGCTGCGGCTCGAGGTCTCCCCCTGGTTGCGGATGTTCCAGAACGCCCGTCTCTGGTGTGAAGAGAACAGCTAGCCTGCCGGGGATATCTCCTCTGGTTTGTTTCGGACCTTCAGATCTGATATATTAGGTATCAGCAATTATCCAAGGACTCCAAACACCAGGGGTCGGATAGTGAATCAGACCGACGGTCTTCAGCTTCTCAATCTCAAATCGCTCCGCGAGCAGGTCTACGACTATCTGCGCGAGGCCATGAACCGCGGCGATCTGGCCCCCGGGGCCAATCTCGATCTCAATGCCATCAGCGCCCGCCTCGGGGTCAGCCGGACACCGCTCCGCGACGCCCTGCTCCAGCTCGAGAGCGAGGGCTTTGTCACCATCCTTCCCCGCCGCGGCTGTGTGGTCAACCAGCTCACCCGCGAGGACATCCGCGATCTCTACCAGCTGATCGGATCGCTGGAGGCCTCGGTGATCCGCGACGAGTTCTCCCAAATCACGCCTGCGATTACCGACCGGATGACCCGTCTCAACCACGAGATGGCCGGGGCCCTGCAGGACGACGATTTCGACCACTTCTACTCCGCCAACCTCGAGCTCCACGAGTGTTTTCTCGCCCTCTCGCCAAATCAGCGTCTAGTGGAGCTGGTGCGAACCATGAAGCACCGTCTCTACGACTTCCCACGCAAGAAGACCTTTGTCAAAGAGTGGGAGCTCCGCTCGATCGACGAGCATGCGGAGCTGATACGGCTGCTGAAAGCCGGTGAGGCACAGGCCGCCGCCGACTTCATCCGCGATGTCCACTGGTCGTTCGAAGTGCAGAAGCCCTTTATCGAGCAGTACTACTCGAGCGAGCCGCAAAGGACCACGGTGCCATGACGACAGGTGTCGTCTTCAACATCCAGCGCTTCGCCGTCCACGACGGTCCGGGGATCCGCACCACCGTCTTCCTCAAAGGCTGCGCCCTCGGCTGTCCCTGGTGTCACAACCCCGAGAGCCGGCCCTTTGGGCCGGTGCTGTCGATCCTTCCCGAGCGCTGTGTCGTGTGTGACGCCTGTATCGAGGTCTGTCCACCCGGTCTCGCCCGGCCCCCCGGCGCCGATTCGACCATCTACGGCACCGATCCCAAACGATGCCTGCGCTGTGGCGCCTGTGCCGAAGCCTGCCCTTCGGGGGCGCGCACCCTGGTCGGCCGAGCCTCCACCGTCGACTCTCTGATGTTCGATCTGGACAAGGATCGCATCTTCTACGATGAGTCCGGCGGTGGTGTGACCTTTTCCGGCGGCGAGCCAGTGACACCGGGTAGAAACGTGGAGTTTCTGCTCGCGGCGCTCGCCGCCTGTCGAGTCCGCGACTACCACACCGCGGTCGACACCTCCGGCCACGCGCCCCGGGAGACGTTGTTGGCAGTAGCCGAGGTGACCGATCTGTTTCTCTACGATCTCAAGCTGATGGATGACGAGCTCCACCGCAGCTGGGTGGGGGTCGGCAACCGCCTCATACTGGAGAACCTCGAGGCGCTGGCCGCGACCGACACCGAGATCTGGGTCCGCGTTCCACTGATCCCGGGGGTCAACGACGACGAAAGGAATCTCGAGGCCACGGCCGCATTTGTGGCCTCTCTGCCCAAGCCCTGCCCGATCCATCTGCTCCCCTACCACCGCATCGGTGGGGACAAGTATCGACGTCTGGGCGAGAGCTATCCCATGGACCAAGTCTTGCCGCCCAGCCGCGAGCACACCGGCGCGATCGCCGCCGGCTTCCGCTCCTATGGGCTGGAGGTCAAGATCGGAGGGTAGAACGATGCGTGACCGGGTCGCACAACTCAGACAACACAGCGTGGAGACGCGACCATTTATCTCCGCCGAGCGGGCTCGTCTGCTGACCGAGTTCTATGCCGCCAACGACGGCAAGTACTCGGTTCCCGTGATGCGGGCGTTGGCCTTCAAATATCTGTGCGGGCACAAGACCATCTACATCGGCGAGTCGGAGCTCATTGTCGGCGAGCGGGGTCCCGAGCCCCTGGCCACACCGACTTTTCCCGAGCTCACCTGTCACAGCCTGGAAGATCTCGAGATCCTCGACTCGCGGGAGAAGACCAGCTACGGCGTCTCGCCCGAGGTGATCGAGGCCTACAACGAGACCGTCATCCCCTACTGGCGGGGCCGCTCGATCCGCGAGCGGGCCTTCCAGCTGCTACCGCCCGAGTGGCACGACGCCTACGAGGCGGGCATCTTTACCGAGTTCATGGAGCAAAGGGCACCGGGTCACACCGTTGCGGACGGCAAGATCTACAAGAAGGGCCTGCTGGAGTTCAAGGAGGAGATCGCAGCGACGATTGTCGACCTCGACTTTATCGATGATCCCGAGGCCTACGACAAACGGGAGCAGCTCACGGCGATGGACATCGCCGCCGACTCACTGATCTTTCTCGCCCAGCGGCACGCGGAGATGGCACGCCAACTGGCCGAGGTCGAGCTCGACGAGGGACGCAAGGCCGAGCTGCACCGGATCGCACGCAACTGCGAGCGCGTTCCCGCCCACGCTCCCACCGACTTCTGGGAGGCGCTCCAGGCCTACTGGTTCTACCACCTGGGCGTCATCACCGAGCTCAACGGCTGGGACTCGTTCAACCCCGGGCACCTGGATCAGCATCTCGAGCCCTTCTACGTGAAGGGTCTCGACGACGGCAGTATCGACCGCGAAGACGCCAAGGAGCTGCTCGAGTGCTTCTGGGTCAAGTTCAACAACCACCCCGCACCTCCCAAAGTCGGGGTCACCGCCGCCGAAAGCGGTACCTACACCGACTTTGCCAACATCAATCTCGGCGGCCTGAAGAGGGATGGCACCGATGGCGTCAACGAGGTCTCCTATCTGTTGCTGGAAGTCATCGACGAGATGCACATCCTCCAGCCGAGCAACAATATCCAGCTTTCACGCAAGACGCCCGATCGGTTTCTCAAAGCGGCGGCCAAGGTCATCCGCAACGGCTATGGCTTCCCTTCGGTGTTCAATGCCGACAGCGTCGTCGAAGAGCTGCTGCGGCAGGGAAAAACGGTCGAGGACGCCCGCGAGGGCGGCACCAGCGGCTGTGTCGAGACCGGAGCGTTTGGCAAGGAGGCCTACATTCTCACCGGCTACTTCAACCTGGTGAAGATTTTCGAAGTGACCCTCAACAACGGCTGGGACCCACGCACCGGCAAGCAGCTTGGTCCGGAGACCGGCGACGCCGACGATTTCGAGTCCATCGAAGAACTGTTCGAGGCCTGGCGGACCCAGGTCCATCACTTCGTCGACATCAAGCTCAGGGGCAACCATGTCTTCGATCGTCTGTACGCCACTGCGGCCCCCGCCCCCCTGCTGTCGCTGATCACCGACGACTGCATCCGCAAGGGGAAGGACTACAACGACGGTGGGGCCCGCTACAACACCAGCTACATCCAGGGTGTGGGCACAGGCACCCTCACCGACAGCCTGGCCGCCATCCAGCACCTGGTATTCGACCAACGATCGCTGTCGATGAAGGAGCTGCTCGAGGCGCTGGACAGCGACTTCGAGGACCAAGAGAAGCTGCGGCAGCTGCTCGTCAACAAGCCGCCAAAGTACGGCAACGACGACGATGCCGCCGACGACCTGATGGTGGCCTGTTTCGAGGCCTTCTACGAGGCGGTCGAGGGGCGACCCAACGCCCGGGGGGGCGAGTACCACATCAACATGCTCCCCACCACCTGCCACATCTACTTCGGTTCCGTTATCGGAGCTACCCCCGACGGCCGGCATGCAAGTCAACCGTTGTCGGAGGGGATCTCGCCGGTCCAGGGCTCCGACCGGCACGGACCCACCGCGGTTTTCAAATCGGCCGCCAAGATGGATCACATCAAGACCGGTGGCACGCTGCTCAACATGAAGTTCACCCCCCACCTGTTGGCCGGCGACGATGGCATCGACAACCTATCAAGTCTCATCCGTGGCTACTTCAAGATGGACAGCCATCATGTCCAGTTCAATGTCGTCACCGCCGACGCCCTGCGCGAAGCCCAGGCGCGGCCCGACGAGCATCGCCACCTGATCGTCAGGGTCGCCGGCTACAGCGACTACTTCTGCGATCTATCGCAGGCTCTGCAGGACGAGATCATCGCCCGCACCGAGCACGAAGGTTTCTGATCGATCGACCGGGACGGCGGGTTTTGCCCGGTGTTGTCGCGTTTGGAGGTGATGGAAGCCGTGCTGTGACCGGGGGTGTCGTCTCCACCCTACGGGGCAGCACCCACCCTACCCGTTCGGAGGTTGGAACTTCCACGGCTACCGGCTAGGGTTACCGGTAGTCTCGACAGCGCAACAGAAAAGGGGCCCTGTTTGGCGGCTGTGAATCTCTACAACCGAGCTTTCATCGTGCTCGCCCTGTCACTCGCGGTGGCGAGCGGCGTCCGTGCCCAGGACGAAGGAATCCCCCCGACCTTCGAGTTCAGCTTCTCCAACCCCGGAGCCCGGAGCCTGGGGTTTGGTGGGGCGTTCGTGGCCCTGGCCGACGACGCCACCGCGGCCTTTGCCAACCCGGCCGGCCTGATTCAGCTGGCGCGACCCGAGATCTCGCTCGAAGGGCGCTACTGGGGCTACTCGACACCCTATGTCGGCGGCGGCCGGATCTTTGGCGAGCCGTTCGGCGTCGGTCTCGACACCACGGCCGGTTTGCGCACAGAGACCTCTTCTGCCGATCTTGTTGGTCTCTCCTTCCTCTCCTTTGTCTACCCACAGAAGAGATGGTCGGTTGCGATCTATCGACACCAATTGGCCAACTACGAGTTCTACGGTGAGATGAAAGGGCTCTACAGCGGGCCCTGGCCGGGTGGGATCCAAGTCCGCCGCGAATTCGATCTGAGCCAGGTGGTGAATCTCGAGATCGTCAGCTACGGCCTCGCCGGAGCCTACAGCGTCAACGAGTCTTTGAGCCTCGGGGTCGGGCTCGCCTACTCGGAAGGACAGATGTCCTTCTTGACCCGGTCGCACGGGGTCCAGGCCATCGGTGTACCCGCCGACATACTCTTTGCCGAGAGGCCCCTGACCGACGAAAATGTGCTGGCCGCTCTCTCCTTCGAGGTCGACTCCAGTGACTGGAGCTTCAGCGCCGGATTCCTGTGGCGTCTGTCGAGGGGGTGGAGTCTTGGCGGCTCTTGGCGTCAGGGACCCGAGCTCGATGGTCTGCTCGAATTCCGGGCCGGACCCACCATTCCACCGCCGATTCCACCCGGTACCCTGTTGGCACGCGCGCAAGAAGTCCTCGATCTCCCGGACGTCTATGGGCTCGGAGTCGCCTACCGATTTCCCGACGAGCGACTGACCCTGAGCTTCGAGTGGGATCGAGTGGAATACTCGAGCATCTTCACCGCCGACTCCAGCCTGTCGATGGAGGACGGCAACGAGCTCCACCTGGGTGGCGAGTACGTCTTTCTCGGCAGCACACCGCTGGTCGCCCTTCGCGCCGGGATCTGGAGCGACCCCGATCACGAGGTGGCCTACTCGGGTGACAACTACGTGGCCGCGGCCCTACTGCAACCCGGTGACGACACGCTCCACTACGCGGCCGGTCTTGGCCTCGCCTTCGCGCGCTTTCAGGTTGACGTGGGTGTGGACTTCTCGGACCTCGTCGACACCGCCTCGCTGTCGATCATCTACAGCTTCTAGCCCGACCCAGGCCGGGCCAGCTACTGAGCGCTGACCGTCTGTTCGGAGCCGACCGTTTTGATCATCTTCTTGGCCTGCCGGGCCCAGGACCGGTCGTTGCGCTTGACGAACTTGGGCGCGTGCTCGTAGTGCTCGAGCGCCTCTCGCAGGATGGCGTGGGCCCGTTCCGGATTGCCGGCTTCGAGCTCGAAGTGGGCATGGGTGACGGCGTGCCGGGTCCGCGGACTGGTCTTGACCAACTGCTCAAGCAGCTCCAATGCCTCCTCCCGCCGGCCGAGCCCCCAGAGGGATTGGCTCAGGAGAATCCAGGGCTCGTAATCGTTGAAGGCCCGATCGCTTTCGATCAACCTCTCGAAGATGCCGACAGCATCTTCGAGCTCGTTCAATCCGATCTTGCACAAGCCCAGGCCAAACAGAGCATCACGTTCCCGTGGCTGGGTCTTCAGAACCTTGGAGAAGAGGTCGGCTCCCTCCTGGTATTCCTCGGCATCGTGCAGGGCCTGGCCGAGCCGCAGTTGATTGGTCAGGCTCGGGGTCTGCTCGTACTGATAGCGAACCTTTTCCAGGCTGGGAATTTTCTCCCGGTGAAGCAGGTTCTTTAGCCATTGCATCTCCGGATCATGGATCTTGATCCGAAAGAAATAGAACCACTCGCCAAACGGGATAAAGATGATCAGATACCAATAGCCGTCGGCGCGCCGCCGGATGGCGTCGATGAGCATCCAGGCCATGAAAGCGTGCTGGAGAAGAAGAAGTACCCGCATCATGGCCCTCTACTTGTACCAGACGCCCTACGAAATCGCAGTGAAATCTCCAATAGATAGCTGGACATTGACACCGGATTGTCACGATATGGTGAGACCCACACCATTGCGTTGCAGGGGGAACCCCGTTTAGAGTGGCCAAGCTGTCCTCACCACCCGGTCCAGGGCCGGTGACCGAGTCGGCCGTTTCGTGGATTCCAGATCATGTTGACCAAGCCCCGAGAGGCCTATCTGGCCGACGAGCTCGAGAACTTCCAGCAGGCGGTGAAGGTGCTGAAGCCCTCTCCGGGAGAGATCTCCAACCTCGCGGGAATCGACATCCACGGCGCCTCCGTCCCGCTCGAGGATGTCGTCGGTGGTGATCACATCATCTATGTCGACTTCGATCGCCGGTACAACATGGATCGCCGAATCGAAGAAGCCGAGAGCGAGGGTCGGGCCGAGGTCGCCGAGCGCTTGCGCGAGAGCCGTCGTCGGGTCGGCATCCTGCTCGCGGACGTCTCAGGCCACAAAGTGACGGACGCCCTGATTGCAGCCATGCTGCACCAGGCCTTTCTGCTCGGTGCCTACTACGAGCTCGATCGCTTTGGCGAGATCACCACCAAGCTCTTCGAGCATCTCAACCAGCGGTTCTACCGCACCACCAACGTCAACAAGTACCTGACGTTGCTCTACGGGGAGATCTCCGCAGAGGGCAGGTTCCGCTTTCTCGCCGCCGGTCATGAGCGACCGGTGGTCTTTTCCCAAGAGTTTGGCTGTTTCATGCCCATCAGCGAAGAACGTCTCATCTCCTTTCCTCCGGTGGGCATGTTGCCCTCGACCGCCGACTGGGACGAGAAGGTCGACCCGGGCCACCTCGGTTTCAAGCAGCCCTACTCCGTCAACGAGATCGACCTGCTGGCCGATGGGGATATCCTGTTGCTGTTTACGGATGGCCTCTCCGACCACGGCGGTGGGACCTATTTTCCCGAACACGTGGAGCAGACCCTGGCTGCTGCGGCCGATCAGACAGCCGAACAGATCTGCAAGCGCCTGCTGGAGGATCTGCTCGCCTTTGCCAAACCCCAGGACGACGTCAGCTTCGTGGTCATCAAGAAGACACCCATCTAGTCTGCTAGACTCGCGCCAACAATTTCGCGTCAACCAGCACCCCAGGGCGGCCAGGTGGCACGCCCGCCGCAAAAGCGGGTGAGGTCGGTCCGTCGCAAGGAGAAGAACATGACTGTTGCTCCACCTATCCCGGAAGTCGATGTCGAGGAGTTGCGCTGCGAGATCCGCAAGGAGTATGCGGA